>CAZDFA010000023.1:0-27585 GCA_964504555.1 uncultured Flavobacteriaceae bacterium
AGATTCTGGCCATAAGAAGATCTATACTTCATACGCCCTACCGCTTTTATTAATTCAGGATGCAGTCCATGAATACCCAAATCAATAACAGTACGTTTTCCTACCTCAACAATTTCTTGCTCGATTTGCTTGGTGGTTTTACGCACTATCTCTTCAATGCGCGCTGGATGTATACGTCCATCTGTCACTAATTTATGTAGCGACAAACGAGCTATTTCCCTACGCACGCTATCAAAACACGATAGTATAATTGCTTCTGGAGTATCATCTACAATGATCTCTACCCCCGTAGCTGATTCAATCGCTCTAATGTTTCGTCCTTCACGACCAATAATCCGACCTTTGACATCATCACTTTCGAGGTTAAATACAGAAACACAATTTTCTATGGCCTCTTCTGTGCCTATACGCTGTATGGTACTAATTACGATCTTCTTAGCCTCTTGCTCTGCTGTAAGTTTAGCCTCTTCCATGACCTGTTGAACATGCGCCATTGCATCGGTCTTAGACTGTTCTTTAAGAGATTCTACTAACTGTTGTTTGGCATCATCTGCCGATAGTCCAGAAATTACTTCCAATTGCTGTATCTGATTCTTTTGCATCTTTTCTACCTCAGTCTTTTTCTTTTCTAGGTATAAATTTTTATGATCGTAGTCCTTTATTTTACCTTCAAGGCTCGCATTGAGTTTTTTATTTCGCGAAAGCTCATTACTCACTTGTGATTCCTTGTCACGGGTTCGCTTTTCTGCTTCAGACATCTTTTTTTCACGACCCAAAATTACTTTTTCGTGTTCTGCTTTAAGCTCTATAAATTTTTCTTTGGCTTGAAGCATTTTATCTTTTTTAATAGATTCTGCTTCTAATTTTCCTTCTTTAAGAATACTTGCTGCATTCTTTTTTGCTTCTTTAATGGTTTGTGAAGCACTATTCTTTTCCAAGAGTTTTGCCGCCAAAAAGCCCAATAAAAGAGCAATAACTCCAACGACAATTAATACAATAATATGTTGATCCATAATAAATTTCAGTTGGCATTTTCCTTAATGAAAAATGATGTTTATGATACCATTATTAGTTTTTACTAGTGAAATGGCATAAAAAAACCTGCATTAGCTGGTATTCTGTATAAACTCCAAAAAGACAGGAATAGGGCTAACGAGCTGATCAAGGATCCGTCCTCCCGATGGATATCAGTAACGGCATGCTTTTACAACTCAAACTCACCCTTTATAAAGAATAACTGTTGAGTTTATCAAAAAATAACTAATGCAGGCAGTAAAATATATGTTCAGAACGTTATGCTAGCGTATTCTCCAATAATTTATCAAGCGCAATGAGCTTGTCTATCGTCTCTTGACTGTGCGTAGCATTATCTATGTTTTCTTGAGTCACCTGAGAGGCAAACTGTAAGGCACACATGGCCAATACATCTTGCTTATCTCTAACGGCATAACTTTGCTCAAATTGCTTAATCATCGCTTCTATTTTTTTTCCAGCTTTACGCAATCCTTCCTCTTGTTGAGGTACTATAGTGAGCGGATATACACGATCTGCAATAGAAAGCTTTATCTTAAGTTTATCAGACATAAATTAATCTGAGAGTGCTACTATACAAGCATCTATCTCTCTAATTAGTGTATTTATTTTGAGCTTCGTTTCTCTTTTAAAATCATTACTACCTAGTAATGCATTTGTTGTTTTTAAGGTGTTAATCTTGTCTTTATTAGCAGTTAACGCCTCATTGAGCAATTGATTTTCTGATTCCAATCCTAAGATCGTCTGCTTCAAGTTTTCCTTATCGCTTTTAATCTCATTATATCGTTTGATTAAAATCTCAATTTTTTGTTCTAGATAAAAAACGATGTTTGAAATATCACTCATAAAACAACTTCAGCACTTGCCTAGTTACACAAAGTTAACATTAAGCGTAAAATCTGACAATAGAAATAGCTAAAATTACAAGAGCAAAGAAACTCATTCAATATAAATCACTGTATATCAACCTCGTAATTACCTTAATATATTGTATCACATTATTAAAACTATCGGCTGTTGAGGATGCTAGATCTGCCACAGAAAATACCCTTTTTAATCCCAAATCTTTCAGTGTATACCGCTGCAATTGGCTAATACCACAGACTCCATACACTGGTACTTGATAATGATTTCCCATTTGTGATACTCCTTTTACTAATTTACCGTGCATTGTTTGATCATCAATACTGCCTTCGCCTGTAATTATGGCGTCTATAGCGCCTAACTTTAGTTGTTCTTCTATACCGGCAATACCTAAGACAAATTGCATGCCAGCAGTAAACCTTGCGCCACAAAAACTAGCCAAACCATAGCCTGTACCTCCAGCAGCTCCAGCACCTGGTAGTTCAGAAAAGTCTACTTTTAAATCACGATAAACTATCTTAGATAGATGTTTTAAACCACTATCCAGCTGGCTAATTTCGATATCTGATGCACCTTTTTGTTGAGCGTAAATATGCGCCGCTCCTTGACTCCCTAATAAAGGATTTTGCACATCATTAATTGCAATAACTGAAACCTCATGTGGCGCATTGGGTAGACTAATACTTGCTATATCCTTCAAATATTGTCCTTGAGGTGCTATCACTTGGTCATTTTTATCTAAAAATGTATACCCCAAAGCAGCGGCCAGGCCTATTCCAGCGTCATTAGTTGCACTACCTCCAAGACCCACATAAATCGTAGTTGCTCCTCTGCTTATTGCATCTTTTATTTGCAAGCCTGTTCCATAAGTTGAAGTATACATTGGGTTGCGTTCTTTTGTATCTAACAGCTCTATTCCTGAAGCTTTAGCTAGTTCAATATAAGCGGTATCCCTCGCACTATTTATTAAATAATTTGCTTTTAAAAGTCGCCCTAAAGGATCTTGGGTATCACAAATAACAGGTTCAGCATTAGTATAAGGCTGCACAGCATCCAAAAATCCTTCTCCTCCATCTGATGCAATATAAGATTGAATTTGAAGTGCAGGATTTATCTGCTCAAAGCCTTCTTGGAGATATTTGACCACTTCAGAAGCTGTCAAAGAGTCTTTAAAACTATCAGGAACCAATAAAATTGTCACTCTTTAAAATAGTTTTGGTAAATACGCTCCTATAATGAGCAAAAGCACAAAGAATGAAACTAAAATAAGTACTTCTTTGCTCAACAATTCTTTTCGCTTTACGCGAAATGATATACCCGTATCTTCTTTTATTGCAATTTTTGAGGTTGCAAAACTAATTCCATAAGCTACTATTAAAGCAATCACCACTCCAGTAAAATTGAGCCATATCCAAAATACTGTAAGATTGATAGAAACACCAAATACATTAGCTAAAAGAGATTGTCCGGTTGCTGTCAATCCAAAATTAATGGCCACAGCGGTTATTATACCTGTGTTCATCCCAATATGATTGACTCTTTTTGAAAATATAGCCAGAATAAAGGTAACCAAAACAGGTCCATAAAATACAGAGCCTATAGCATTAATAATCTCTATAACAGTACCTCCACCACCAAACAAAAAGGAAGATCCTATACAAACTAACCCCCAAAAAAATACAGCTATTTTGGAAAGTTTCATATATTTTTTAGTACTCAATTTTTCTTTACCAGTATTGAAAAAATCCTCAACGCTTACTGCGGAAAGTGAATTAACCGTCGAACTCAATGATGACATGGCTGCCGAAAGAATAGCTACCATTAAAATACCTATAAACCCATGAGGTAAGTATCGAGTTATAAATACTGGAATCATCAAATCTGCTTTGTAACCTAAAGATGCATATTCTTCTGGAAAATGATTTTGCGTTATTTGTCCTATTTCTTTCATAAAATCAGGATCTAAGGTCAATAAAGCACCTACAAACAACCCCATAATACAATACACTAAGACAACTGGAAAACGCAAGAGACCATTGGCTAATAGTAATTTCTTGATCGTGTTTTCATCCTTAGCTGCAAGCAAACGTTGTGCTTGCGTTTGATCGCAACCATAGTATGATACATAGAGAAAAAAACCCCCTATGAGCATTGGCCATATACCATATTCTTCACCTTTACCAAGACCCATATTAAAATCAATCACCTGCAAACGTTCTGGATCAAACCCTTGGGCAAGTCCCCCATGATCCTGAATAAGATTCCAACCATAACACAAACAAACTAGTAAGCCTAGAAAGAGTAAAATCATTTGGATGGCATCACCCCAAACTACTGCTTTCATTCCACCTTGCAAGGAATAGGCAATGGTAATCACACTAATAATTGCTACGGTATAGATATAATTAATATCCAAAATAGCCTGTAGGATTAATGCTACGGTATAAACCATCACTCCAGTCCCAAGTGCTTTGCTTATTTGAAAAACGATGCTCAATATAAGCCGGGTTGATGTAGCGAATCTACGTTCAATAAACTCATAAATGCTCACCACACCCGATCTAAATAAGGGAGGTATTACAAATAGCAATATAAATGCCATTGCAATAGGTACAGCAAACTCAAAGGTCAGCCATTTTAGACCACCATTTAATTTAAGGCCTACAAAGGCAGGTGCGGATATAAAGCTTATTGCAGATAGTTGGGTTGCCATTGTCGAGAGGCTTAATGGAAACCAGCCTATATTACGACCTCCTAAAAAATATTCTTTGGCATTATTGTTATTTTTAAAAAAATACCCCATCCCTAGGAGGAAGACAATATAAATGATGACAATCGCAATATCTAATGCGTTCATAGCTTAATTTTGAAGATGGTTATTAAGTTACTAAGTTAATGATAACCTCTTCGAGGTTTTAGTTTTTATATTTTCAAGGTCAAGTTTCAGGTTTGACTATTTTATTTCTTTATGACTACTTTACACTAATTACTGACCACTGCATATTGATTATCTATACTTCGCGACTTAACAGATCAATAACAAGCGCAGCTGTCCATGAAAAATTATTTCCGCCGTATCCTTTTTCCAAAGTTTCGTGAATTGCTTTACGGGGATCAAAATATTCATAAAACCCATATTTCTCCACAAAAAACAAGGTATGATTTTTAAGACGATTAGCTATTTTTTTTGCGTCATATCTTATTAAACCTCTAAATATCAACCAATTGAGATTTATCCAAATTGGCCCTCGCCAATATCGTTCTGGTTCAAAAGCAGAATGTTCAGGATTGAATGAAGCACATAAATAATTATTATTTGATTTTCCCGCAAACTTGCCATTGTTTAAATGCCCAATTAATTTCTTTGCCATTTCTGGTGTTGGGATACCAGCAAATAGTGCCGTAAATGAAGATGAAGTCACCATATTAATGGGACGCTCCTTTCGTAAGTCGTAATAGATGTAGGCATTAAGTGCTGGATCAAACAGCTTTTGATTATACGTTCTTTTTGCCAGGGTATTCCAGGATGTTAATTGATTAACTTCTGCTGTTTTATCTAACAATTTACCAAGCGTTATCAAACTCTCATTCGACTTGATTAGCATTGCATTAAAAAGAGGGTCTTGAACAAGGAAAGGAGAATGCTTGGCAACTAGTGCATCATCATATTTCCACTGTTTGAAAAGTTCAATAAGATGAATATAATGTTGATATTCTCTATTACTAGGCCGATGTGTTATTGCTGCTTGTTTAATATCCTGGCGCTCTAATTCATATTCGGGCGAATCCAAAGTTTCCCAGATACCATCCCAGACTGGTGAGTTGTCGGTACCTGATTCCCAATTGTGTTGTATATAGACTAGTCCTTCCTGATGTATATCTCGTTGGGTATATAAATAGTGGTGGTATTGATAAGCGGCAGCGTAGACTTCGGCAATAAAGGGCTTGGTGCGCGGGTCTTCTTTTGCATAAGCGTAAATCTCTTCCAGAACAAATCCAAGCACAGGAGGCTGGGTAATCCCAGAAGTAGGTACTGCTGGTGCTTGTAGACTTAAATGAGAAGCCTGTACCTCGGGTCCAGGAAAGTAAGTGTCTGATGGATTATGAAAAATAATATGAGGAATCATACCATTTTTCCATTGACCAGAAAGTAAGGATCGTATTTCGGTAAAAGCCCGTTCTAGATCAAGATACATCCAACCCAAGGCAATAAAACCAGAATCCCAATTCCATTGAAAAGGATATAAACCTTCACAAGGAATGGTGAAGTGTTGTCTATAATTATTTTCTAAAACGGTATGTGCTTTTTTGCACAAATCGTCCAACATAACTTAGTTTTAGTGTGCATTAAATATAGTACTTAATGTGTACTTTTGAATTGTATAGATTATTAGTTTGGACTTTATAAAAACAACTGAGCAAGATTCTAATCATAGGCATTTGGATAAAATGTCTGTGGGCGAACTAATTGCTCGCATTAATGAGGAAGACCATACGGTTGCCATGGCTGTTAAAAAAGCTAGTATTCAAATTGAAGTTCTTACGCAACAGGTAATAGATCAGTTGCATCTTGGTGGACGACTATTTTATATTGGCGCAGGCACTAGTGGTCGCTTAGGTATTGTAGATGCCTCTGAGTGTCCACCAACTTTTGGGGTTTCTCACGATTTGGTTGTAGGTCTCATTGCTGGAGGAGATCAGGCAATTAGAAAAGCAGTAGAATTTGCCGAAGACAATAAAGCTTTAGGCTGGGAAGACCTACAAAAACATAACATATCCAATCTAGATATTGTTATTGGCATTGCCGCATCTGGCACAACCCCTTATGTAATTGGAGCTTTGGAACAGTGTAACGCTAATGGTATTAAAACGGGTTGCATCACTTGTAACCAAGGCAGCCCGTTGTCACAAGTAGCACATTATCCCATTGAGGTTGTAGTAGGGCCAGAATTTGTCACTGGCAGTTCAAGAATGAAGGCTGGAACTGCTCAAAAAATGGTGCTCAATATGATTTCTACAACAACAATGATTCAGCTAGGGCGTGTTAAAGACAATAAAATGGTAGATATGCAATTGAGTAATGATAAGTTAGTCAATCGTGGTACTCGCATGGTGATGGAAGCATTGTCAATTTCAACTACAGAAGCAAATGAGTTACTGCTTAAATACGGTAGCGTACGCGCCGCAATTGAAGCTTATGGGAACTAATAAGACATTGTTAATAAAAGGAATAAAAACTATGGGATATACACTTATACTCCTTTTTTTAGCACCTTTTATCTTAAATCAAGCCTTTAAAAATCAAGGACACCCCTACTATATCCCTGTACTTATATTGGGAATTATTGCTGCCACTGCAGCCATTTTCTTAGGTTTTAAAGGAATACGCACTATGATACGCGCACTATTTAATGATTAGATACCTTCTCTCTTGGGTATAGGTGTTGAAGGATTGTAACCAAATCCAGGAATCTCAATAAGTACATCCAAGGTTTGCAACATATAACTTATGATGGCATAATGGTGGATGGCATGCATGTTGGCTTGTGCCAAAATACTTTCTAGAGTATAGGATATGGTCTCCTTACCAGCACCAAGATTATCGGTTATATTTAGGAGATAGTCTGTATTTATTGAACCAAATGATGTAATGCGCTCTTGTATTTTTCTTATATGAGCCTTGGCATACTCTTTATCAGTTGAGATTCGTTCATCTCGTTGTCTTGCGGTAAGATCAATATCATTACGCTGAATTCCATTAATGATACAATCAAAAAAATCTAAAGCGTGCCGAATATGAGAGCCTATACTACTATAATATGGCCCTACCGAACAATCAGTATAGGTTTGGTCTGAGATAGCATCTAAAAGGGAAATTGAGTTGTTTAGAGTGCCGTTAATGGCATCAATTATGGGGTCTTTCATTGAGCAAATTTGGGGTCAAAGATACACATTTGGCAATGGTTAAAATGATTATTAACACAAACTTAATTAACTATATAATTGTATACTAAGTGTAAGGAATAGCCATAATATTGAACTATTAAAAAGATTAATCCTTTTTAAACGTATATACAATGAAAAATTTAATAGCTGTAGGCATCTTTCTAATTGCTTTTGCAGTGCAAGCACAAACAACTATTCAATATCCTTCTACGGATGATGTTACTATTACAGCCGATCTATATGACGGAGCGACTAATGATACCTTTATTATATTGTTTCACCAAGCCGGTTGGAGTCGCGGTGAATACCAAGAAATAGCTCCAAAGCTTAATAAACTTGGCTATAACTGCCTAGCCGTTGACCAGCGTTCAGGAGGTGGTATTAATGGTATAAAAAATAACACAGCCACTGCTGCGAAAAAACAAGGCAAGAAAACAAAATATATCCACGCTTTACCTGATATTGAAGCTTCGATAGCTTATGTAAAAAAGACCTATAATCCTGGGAAAATCATTATTTGGGGAAGTTCGTATTCTTCTTCATTAGTATTGAAATATGCTGGTGAAAATCCCGATGCCGTTAATGCGGTATTGTCATTCTCTCCTGGAGAGTATTTTGGCAAAAAAGTATCAATTACTGAAAGTGCGAAAGGCATTAACATTCCTGTTTTTATAACTTCGGCACGTAATGAAAAAGGCAGTTGGGAAGATATTTATAATGCTATCCCTTCTGCTACTAAAACATCCTTCTTACCTTCTGGTGGTCGTGGCAACCACGGTTCTAGAACATTATGGAGTAAGAATGGTGAATATCAAGAATATTGGACAGCAGTCGAGAGTTTTCTCGCTTCACTATAAAAATTAAAAAGGCTCCGAAAGGAGCCTTTATTATTCTTGACTAAAGGGACATATACATTCATCATATCATCTTTCCGAAATCCATTATCGCTTATGAATGTAGAAAATTCAGTTAATTGGCAACGGTGTAATGATCCAAATCCTTCTGGGTCAAGCAATGGATTCCCATCATCATCCATTACTATTGTACAACTAGGTCCATCATTAGTAGGAACAAAATTTTATAGTAATACATCAGGAGGGCTGTTAAATTCGTCCATTCCCCTGTACTTAAAGAATACTTTAATGCTATTAAACTCCTGATTTAATGCAGCGACAGTTTCAAGAGCTCTAGTTTCAGTTAACGGGTCTTGGCTATTGCCATTCGCATCATTTACTCTCCAAAAGAAGATATTAAAAACAACTGGTTCAAAACTATCCATAGTTGCCTGATCTATGGCATAGGAGAACATACCTGGAGGGCCTGGCTCACTAGAATCTGGAGTAACACAGTCAAAGATATCCTCTTGAGCTTGTGTTGCTAAAATTGAAAATAAAAAGACTAAAAGGGAGACAAGTTTTACCCCCCCCCATTTTGGTTAATGATTGCGAATTTTCCATTTATATTGATTTTAAAAGTTTTACATCCTAAAATTAAGAAATAATTAAGAAAAAAAACGCAAATGAGTGTGAAAATTAACGTTTTTAAAATCATCAATATATCTATTCAAAGACTTATATTAGCTCCTTACATAACCCATTATTTACTAGTTTTTTAGAAAGATTAATTGCAAGCAAAAGAAAACCGTCCAAAAAAATCTTTTGCACGGTTTAATTATTATATATATATTATCTTTTTACTTCTTAAGCATTTCCAGTCTACAGTCTATACGCACTTCTTTGCCCAGGATAAACCCTCCTGATTCTATTGGCGAATTGTATTTTAAACCAAAATCATAACGATCTAATTCTCCATAAATACGTATTCCCGATCGTGTACCAAAATTACCTACAGTTACAATACCTCCAAACTTGGCATCTAAGGTTACTTCTTTAGTCACTCCATGCATCGTAAAATCACCTGTTATTTTATAGTTAGCCCCTTCTACTTTTTCAAACTTGGTGCTTACAAATGTAATATCAGGATATGTGGCTACGTCAAAAAAATCAGTTCCACGTAAGTGGTTATCACGGCGTTCATTCTCGGTATCAACACTGGTTGCCTTAATGGTAATTTTAAAGGTTGCATCAGAAAAGTCATCGGTATCTGCTTTTATTTCGGCAGTGTACTCATTAAATGTTCCTGTAGTTTGTGAGACAACAAGATGGTCAATATCAAAACCTATCGAGGAGTGTAGTTTATCAATTTCCCATGTAGTGGTTTGCGCGGTTACTTTAACAATGGACATCAATGCTATTAGACCCAAAAGGAGTTTAGTTTTTTTCATGAATTTTGAATTTAATTTGACCCATAAGTCGTTTAAGAAACATACAACCAACAATCTCAATCAAGAAATGTTTAATTTTGAACAGCTGTCGTAGCATCCCATTTATTAGTTAACTCTAGGTATTCAAAATCTAAGGCCGTCTTTTGTCTCTCAAGAATTTTAGATTGGAATGATCGCTGCAAAATATCTTCTATAAGGTAGTCTTCTTCAACATTAGCAGGATCATATACTTCCTTGAGTGAAATTTTAAAGGCTTTTGCTGTAGTATTATACCAGAAGGCGCGCCAGCCGCTACGTAGATTTTTTATCAAATCAAAAGTGGTAGAGCCCGTTTGCCTATGAATGAGTTTTATAAGAATTTGACCCTCAGTTCTGGTGAGTTTTTTAAGTTCTGCAGAAAATTCTTTCTCTAAAAATTTATTGACTTTTCTGGCATGCCGCTTTTTAGCACTTTTTCTTTTTATTGCTGCCAACTCATGATTAAGCATGGTAAGCCTATCTGCAGCAAGTTTGGCGTAAGGGTAAACCTTTCTAGTTTTTCGTCTCAGGATAAGATAACGTCTCCTATCTTGCTTATTCTTAAATTTCAGTTTTTTAAAAACAAATACCTCATCCAGTCCTATAGATGACTGTGCTATGGTGTCTCCCTTTATGATAAAGTATTCATAATCATCTTCAATAGGATTGACTATAGTGTCTTGAGCCAGGGCCAATGGGCTAGCAACCAAAAGAATGAATATGTGAAGAATATGCTTCATATCTTTTCGCTTAGAGCGAAAACCGTTCCAAAATTAAAAAATCTAGTGCGTATAGCTTCCATAAGTTCCTGTTAATATTAGTAACTTAGACAAAATTTAAATGTAATATGGCTTCCAAAAATATTCTAGATAAAAAAGCAATACAATTTTTAGAAAAATACTTAAATAATGCAGCGCCTACAGGTTATGAATGGGATGGACAAAAACTGTGGATGTCTTATTTAGAACCTTATGTAGACACCTTTATAACAGACACTTATGGTACTGCTGTTGGGGTGATAAATCCAGATGCGCCTTATAAAGTGGTCATTGAAGGTCACGCAGATGAAATCTCCTGGTATGTAAATTATATTTCTGATAAAGGTCTGATTTATGTAGTGCGTAATGGAGGTAGTGATCATCAAATTGCCCCTTCTAAAGTTGTAAATATCCATACCAAAAAAGGCATAGTAAAAGGCGTTTTTGGATGGCCAGCTATACATACTAGAAATCGTGCTAAGGAAGAACCCCCAAAGCCTGACAATATTTTTATTGATATAGGTTGTACTAATCGTAAAGAAGTTGAGCAACTCGGTGTGCACGTAGGCTGTGTAATAACCTATCCAGATGAATTTCATATTCTTAATAAAGACAATTTTGTTTGCCGCGCTATAGACAATAGAGCTGGAGGATTTATGGTGGCTCAGGTTGCCCGGCTTCTTAAAGAGAATAAGAAAAAACTACCTTTTGGATTGTATGTGGTTAATGCTGTCCAAGAAGAAATTGGGCTTCGTGGTGCGCAAATGATTGCCGAACGCATCCAACCTAACATTGCTATTGTGACTGATGTAACCCACGACACGACTACGCCTATGATCAATCAGAAAAAGCAAGGAGCTTGTGAGATTGGGAAAGGGCCAGTAATTGCCTATGCACCAGCTGTGCAACAAAAATTACGCGACTTAATTACTGATACTGCAAATGAATGCAAAATCCCATTCCAGCGCAATGCCTTATCCAGAAGTACAGGTACTGATACTGATGCCTTCGCCTATAGCAACAGTGGTGTAGCTTCTGCGCTTATTTCTTTACCACTACGCTATATGCATACTACAGTAGAGATGGTACATAAAGATGATGTAGAAAACGTTATCAAGCTTATTTATGAAACAGTTCTTCGCATAAAAGGTGATGAGACTTTTAGTTATTTTGAATAAAATAACAAGTATTAATTAGTCCAATTACTTGACAAAAGGAAATAAAATTTAATTATTTTTTAGGTTTAGTTGGCATAATATTGGATTTTGCAATAGCATCATTATTAATCTTATAGATTTGTGCTATTTTGAGACTCCAAGCTTCTGTGACAAATTTAATAGACCGCTTTTTAAAGCGGTCTTTTTTTATCTTCGCCCTTAAAGTAATACTCGTGCTTTTTAACTCTTTTGATTTTGGTCTTTTCTTGCCTATAATTTTTATAGCATATTGGCTTATTGGCCCAAAAAGAATAAAAGCTCAAAACATCTTGCTCCTTATTGCCAGCTACTTTTTTTATGGGATGTGGGATTGGCGTTTTCTTATTCTTATATTTCTTAGTGCCATTGTCGATTTTTATTCAGGTAGAGCTATTGTTAAAACAGAAGAGAAAAGCTTAAAAAAAAGATGGCTCTTCATAAGTATTGTATGGAATCTAGGTGTCCTTTTTGTATTTAAGTATTTCAATTTTTTTCTGGATAACCTAAAGATTCTTTTTGATATACCAGAGACAGGATTTACTACTTTAAATATTATTGTTCCTGTCGGATTGAGTTTCTATACCTTCCAAACAATGAGCTACACTATAGATGTGTATCGCAATACTATAAAACCAACCAATAACTTACTGAATTTTCTCTGTTTTGTAAGCTTCTTCCCCCAACTAGTTGCTGGACCAATAGAGCGTGCCAGCAGATTATTGCCTCAATTTAGTTGCCATAGACAATTTGATTCTACAAAAGCCAAAGATGGTCTTCGTCAAATTTTATGGGGGCTATTTAAAAAAATAGTAGTAGCCGATAATCTAGGAGTAGCCGTTGCGGCTATTTACGGAAGCCCTGAAGACTATTCAGCAATAACTATTGTGTTTGGAGCTATTTTGTTTTGGTTTCAATTGTATTGTGACTTCTCAGGTTATGCAGATATTGCTATTGGTACAGCTCGCCTTTTTGGTTTTAATTTAAGTGTCAATTTTAAATTACCCTATTTAGCAAGCACCACCACTGATTTTTGGCGAAGATGGCATATTACTTTATCAAAATGGTTTCAAGACTACGTTTTTGTACCAATTGTAAGATGGTGTTCCAATAAAAAAATACCGAAAAGTAAAGCTAAACTTATTGCCATTTTTAGCACACTGACTCTAATCGGATTTTGGCATGGGGCTAATTGGACCTTTATACTATTTGGTATTTTGCATGGGTTTTTTATGATTTTTGAAGCTTTGCCATTATTAAAAATAAGTAAATATAAAAACATTCAAATACTTCTAGATTCAAATCCAATACCAGCAAAATTCTATTCCTTTAGTGTTATAGTAATATCTGTAATTTTTTTCAGGTCTATAGATGTAGCCGCGGCCTGGAATATGATTAATTCTGTATTCAATTCAACAGTACCTTTCTATGTTGTAGATATTATTATTGGAAAAAGAATGCTGGCTCTTGTCTTTCTAATCATTGTTGAACTTTATAGACGCAACAAACTACACGGTCTAGAAAATTTAGAAAAGATATTGAGTAGACCATTGAGGTGGGCAAGTTACTATGTGCTCATTATCCTTATCATTAGGTATGGAGGTCCACAAGAACAATTTATCTATTTTCAATTTTGAGTTGGAAAAAATTCACATATTGGACTGTCGTTTTTCTGCTACCAGTGGTTATTGCTGTTATTACTATTGAAATATTAACTAGAAAAATTCCATCAAGTGCAACTGTAGGAGCTACTATTTTGAAAGAAAGCAAAGATGAAATAAATACTCTCGTATTAGGTGCTTCTCAGAATAAACGCGCTATTAACCCAGAATTTCTTTCTCAAAAAACATTAAATGTTGCTGGCACTAAACAGGGATATAAAGCAGACTATTATCTTGTTAAAGATCTTCAACAACAACTTCCGCAGTTAAAAAGAGTGATTCTTGCCTGTACTTATAGACATTTTGAATCGCCATCGAATCCAAAAAACTTTTGGAAATACCGCGCCTTCTTGCATTATTACAATGTAAATGCCTTTGAGCGCACCACCTATTTTAAGGATAGATTACTTTTTCTAAGTAATCCTGATTTTTATGCAAAACAATTGAAAGCCCATTATATTAATAAAACTGCCTATACGTATAATAAATTTGGTTTCCAGACAGATACTATAGATAGTCGTTTTGGAAAATTAAATTATAACAAAATTGAAATTGAAAAAACATACCGTCCTAAATATCCGCCAACTTCTAAGGTGTTTTTAGAATCAAATTCAATCTGGTTTCATAAACTCATACAGCTTTGCCAAGCGAAAAATTTAGAAATAGTTATTTCCCTTACCCCTGTTTATGATTCATACAAAAAGCAACGTGAACCCGATGCCCTTATGCGTAGAGATAGTATTTTAAATGAGCTGACTCATTCATACAAT
This sequence comes from uncultured Flavobacteriaceae bacterium, assembly GCA_964504555.1. Lineage (GTDB taxonomy): Bacteria > Bacteroidota > Bacteroidia > Flavobacteriales > Flavobacteriaceae > Dokdonia. The sequence goes on from CAZDFA010000023.1 coordinate 14,527, forward strand.
AACATCAAGTTATTTGATATGGAAAATAATGGTGAATTTGAGGTTAATGATTATTTGAATGAAAACCATTTAAACGCAAGAGGGGCCGAAAAGTTTACAAGAACATTAGATACATTTCTTAGCAAGACAAAATTATACTTTTATGACTAATACCTTGACCCAACACTTAATTTAAGGTATCCAGCGTTTGTCAAAATTAGGTTTCCTTTTTTCCAAAAAGGCATTACGTCCTTCTTTGGCTTCATCAGTCATATAGGCAAGACGGGTTGCTTCTCCAGCAAACACTTGTTGTCCTACCATACCATCATCAGTTAAATTCATAGCAAACTTGAGCATTTTAATAGAGATTGGAGATTTTGCCAAAATTTCCTGTGCCCACTCATAAGCCGTATCTTCTAATTCATCGTGTGGTATAACAGCATTGACCATACCCATTTCATAAGCTTCCAGTGCAGAATAATTACGCCCTAAGAAAAAGATCTCACGAGCCTTTTTTTGTCCTACCATTTTTGCTAGATATGCAGAGCCATACCCCCCATCAAAACTAGTGACATCTGCGTCAGTCTGTTTAAATATAGCATGTTCTTTACTTGCAAGAGTAAGATCGCAAACCACATGCAAACTATGCCCACCTCCTACTGCCCAACCAGGCACAACAGCAATAACTGCCTTAGGCATAAATCGAATAAGACGCTGAACTTCCAAAATATTAAGTCTATGATAGCCATCATCTCCTACATAGCCTTCTTTCCCCCTAGCCTGTTGGTCTCCTCCACTACAAAAACTATACACACCGTCCTTAGGCGAAGGTCCTTCTGCCGATAATAGAACAACACCAACACTGGTATCTTCATTGGCATCATAGAAAGCATCGTATAACTCACTGGTTGTTTTTGGTCTAAAAGCATTGCGAACTTCAGGCCTGTTAAATGCTATTCTGGCTACACCATAAGCTTTTTTATAAGTAATATCTGAATATTCTTTGGCTGTTATCCAATCAATAGAAGACATAAACTAAAATTTTGTTGACAGTAAAAGTAAGGTTTATTCTAAAATTTATGGACGTTAATCAGTATTGGTGAGAATCTAACTTTCACTAATTGATTTTACAAAAAAATAAATAAAAAATGCGTTATGAACTTATAAAACCACAAAGTAACATGCCAATCTCCAGGAGTAAAAAAATAATTTTTAAAATTAAATTGCCCAGAAAAATAACAAATTACGTATTTAGTCGATTAAATAAGATATTTTATCTATTAGGAGTTTCATTCCAAACTATAAACTCCTTTTGGATTTTATAATAATATCTTTGACATAAAATTAAGGGGTGATGATTGTAGAACAAAGAGAAAACAATACTAAATGCTTATACCAGTATGATCTACCTATTGGTAAGATAGAAGTCTATGACGATTTTGTCTACACCGAATTTGATGAAGGTGTACATATTAATGCTACCAATGCTGAAAAAATATACAATGTAATTCTTGAACATTTTGGTTCGAAGTCTAGTTTTGGTTATATATCCAACAGAATAAATTCTTATTCTATTTCTCCAGTAGAATTATTACGATTTAGGAATCTGGTCGATGCTGAAGTTAAGGTAGCGCTAGTTACTACGACATACAAAGGTAAGGAAGCAGCAAGGTATGAAACCTTATTTTGGCCTAAACATTTTACGGTTAGGCATTTTGAAAACATGACCCAGGCGATAAATTGGATTTCTACCTAAAAGCTTGTGGTAATTGGTATAATTATTGCTATATTTCAAAAAAAAGCTAGAATGAAAAACATAAGTTGCATTTTATTATTACTTCTTTCAGGAGTGATTTTTGCCCAGTCTCCTGATTCAGAAAATACAGGTTTTAGAATAGACGCTGTTTCAAAAGAAACTCCTTTCTATATGAAACCTTTAGTTGCTGCAGCTCCTTCTCAAAAGTTGGTTGCCAAAAAACTAGAAAAGGAAGTGCGAGTTACATTCTCACAAAATAAAAACCCTGAACTTATTTCTTCAGAAGTAAATGCACAACCCTTAAAAGGTAATGTATATAGCTACTCTGGTAGTGGCAGTATTTCTGGAGTAAAAAATATAGCATACAAAAAGGCGCAGTCTGAAAGTGCGCATCAATTGTATTGCAGATCTGCAGCTGCTGGTCGTGCAGCTAATCAATAAATACACAAAATAAAATTTACTTGTCGTTGATCTTAATGCCTACATCCGGCATTATAATGATCTTACGGTCTTTGTATAATGTGCCAACTGCTTTTTTAAAGCTCTTTTTACTTAAACCTAGTAATTCTTGAATAGCTTCTGGAGCCGACTTATCGTGTACTGGCAAAAACCCCTCGTTAGCCTGCAACTCTTCATAAATGTATTGTGCATTCGGTTCTATACTTCTATACCCTTCCTCCTGAAGAACAATGTCAATTTTATTATCTGAACGTATTTTCTTTACATAACCTGGCAGCTTATCTCCCGTACGCAGATCTTCGTAAATACTTTCTGTATAAATTAACCCTTTATGTTTACCATTAATAATAACATTAGCTCCTTGTTCGGTAATATGAGAAATTAGCAAATCTACCTTCTCATATTTTTTAAGTCCGTGATCCTTATTAGAGAGCAACTTTTGGGTTTTACTGGTAGCTACCAGTCTATTCGTTTTATCATCTAAGTACATAAAAACGATATACCAATGCCCTGCTATCATTGGTCTAGCTTGTTGCGCAAAGGGAACAAAAAGTTCTTTTTCTAATCCCCAATCCAGAAAAGCGCCTATTTTGGAAATCTGGCTACAACGCAAATAGGCAAATTCGTTAAGATTTATATACGGTTTTAAATTTGTTGCTACTGGACGCTCTTCATGGTCCAAGTAAACAAATACAGTTATAGTATCCCCTAATTCAAATTGTTCAGGCTTGTATTTATTAGGAAGTAAAACTTCGTTTTCCTGACTGTCTTTTAAAAAAAGACCCGGATCTGTATCCCTATCTATAGTAAGAGTATGATATTGTCCTATTGCTAGCATAATGCAAAAATAGTGCATAAAAAAACGCCTAGAATACTCTAAGCGTTCCTTGGTTGGTCAGTTAGTTATTACTTATAAACTGACTCTTTTTTAAAATGTTTTGCTAGCATATAATATACAACCGCGCGATATTTATTTCGATTAGATTTACCATAAGTATCTATAACACTATCAATAGCACTAGTTAATTCTGGCCCATCTTTTAATCCTAATTTTTTGATTAAGAAGTTATTTCTTACTGTATCCAGTTCTGACTGGTCACTTCCTGATACTGTAGCAGCATCGGCATTGTAAATAGATGGTCCGCAACCAATGGTTACCTTGGTTAAGAAATCCATATCTGGACTTATACCACACTTATTTTTTAAATCGTCTGCATACTTGGCTATTAAATCGTCTCTTTTGCTCATAATAATAGTTGAATTGTATATTTTTTTAAATGTCTTTAAAGATAAAAAAAATATAAAACAATCTTAACTAAATGCCTATTTTATAAAATCAAAATATTCGAGCAACACTTTATCGTTTGTTTTGTGTCTTGTACCGATTTCTAATAAAGTTGGTTTGTTATTCGTATTGTAAAATTCTTCACGGACTTGCACATATTCTTTTTCGCTTTTAACGGAAAAATAATTCCAGTCATACATTTGACATAAATGTTTTGCGTTTAAGGAATGAATCGTTTCAAAATAGGTGTCGAAATTTTCACTCTCTTTTTCTTGATTTGGTAAGATTCTAAAAATACCTCCTCCATTATTATTTATGAGGATTATTTTAAAATTAGAAGGTGTATAAGCATTCCATAAAGCATTACTGTCATAAAAGAAACTCAAATCACCTGTTATAAAAACAACTGGTTTAGCTCTAGCCACGGCAGCACCAATTGCCGTACTTGTACTACCATCAATACCACTTGTACCCCTATTGCAGTAAATCTCTAGGGTTTTATTGATTTTAAACAATTGAATATAACGTATAGCACTACTGTTTCCCACTTGAACAAGAGTATGCTTTGGTATATCTGGTAATAAAAATGAAAATGCTTTAAAATCACTCCATGGCATCTTATCAATATAGACACTATGTTTAGTGTCTTTGTCTTTTCTAACAGCCAGCCAATCTTTTTGATAATTAGAAGAAACTATATGCATTCCTTTTAGTAGCAAATGGAATAAACGATCTGGGGATAGCACAATATGCTCTTTAAGGCAAAAGAAAGTATCATAAGCTTTTTTTGTATCAATATGCCAATGCTCCTGTGGTTGATAGGCTCTTAAGAATGCTTTTATCTTTTTTGAAACAACCATTCCTCCAAAAGTGATTAGAATTTCAGGTTGTAGCTTTTCAAAATCTTTTTCTTCAAGAGATCCTATAAGATTGTCTATTCTGGTAAAGAAATTAGGGTGATTTAGATTGGAGGTGGTTTCAGTAAATACAATTACATTTTGGGCAGTTCCCAGGTTTTCTAAAATATCTTGATGTATTGATTCTGGAGAACAAACTCCAACTAGGATCAGTATTCGTTTAGCACTACTCCATTTTAATTTAAGTTCTTCTAACTTGTCTAAGCTTAGATGATGTTCTTGTATTTTAGGGTCGATTTTAATGGGGCTAATCGTTATATGATCTGTAGTTTCATAAAGCGGTTCATAAAAAGGCACATTAATATGCACTGGGCCCTGTTTTACAATGGCTGTGTTAAGGGCTTTATTAATTTCCTTCTCATTAAGGCGTTGACTTTCTTGAAGTTTCTGTTGTGATTTTTGATCAGCAACGGCTTCGATAGGTACCTTTCCTGAATATAAATTGGCCGAATACAAAATATGATTTGCAAATACATTGCGTTGTCTTATAGTCTGTCCATCTCCAATATCTATACGCTCAATAGGCCTGTCAGCACTTAAAACCACAAGAGGAATATCACTATAAAATGCTTCAGCTACTGCTGGATAATAATTAAGTAATGCACTACCCGATGTACAGACTAAGGCTACAGGTTGCTTTGATTGCTGGGCGATTCCTAAAGCAAAAAAAGCTGCACAGCGTTCATCTACTATACTATATGCCTTAACATTCGGATTATTTGTAAACTCAATAGTTAGTGGAGCATTACGAGAACCGGGGGATATCACCACTTGAGTTATGTCTTTGCTCAAACAAAGTGCTACTATAGACTGGGCAACTGGAATTTTAGAATGCGTCATTTCCAAGGCTAAAAATAAGCAAATGCAAAATGAGAATATAGATTTAAAGTAACTTACTTAGGGTTTCTGCCTTCTTTACGGTTTCAACCCACTCTGCTTCTGGGATGCTAGCACCAGTTATACCTCCGCCTACATACAAGGTGGTTTCTTTTTCAGAAACTTGCATGCAACGTAAGTTTACAAATAGATTGGTTTCCTTTTTGCTATTAAAATAGGCTTGTTGTTCTATATTTTTTGAATTTCTGGATCTCCTATTGACTTTTCTAAGATTGAGCTCACCTAGAAAGCCAGTATAGTAACTTCTATCATAGCCTTCTTCATTTTTAATAAATTGATGAGCGAGAGCTCTTGGTAAACCACATATAGCAGGTGTAGGGTGTAATCTTTCCAGCAATGCTTTAACATTGGTTTTAAGCAATCTACCTTCTATCTTAGTACATAAATGCAACACATTGCCTGCTCTAACCGTGTGTTGATTCCCAATTGATAAACCGGAGATCAACGGTTCAAGCTGTTTTACTATTTCATCAGTAACAAATTGCTGTTCTGTATTTTCTTTGGATCCCCAGCTTACCTCTGAAGTTCCTTCATATACTTGTGTGCCTGCTAAAGACATGGTTTGCAAATGGTTATCTTTTAATAATACTAAGGCTTCTGGGCTAGCACCCATCCAAATACCAGTTACTGGATGAAACCAGAAATAAACAAAGGCTTGCGGATATTGTTGTAGAAGTCTTTGGAAAACGGTAATGGTACTTTTTATAGGCGGTAATGTATGCTTTCGAGAAAGCACAACTTTTTTCAACCCATCTTGTTTTATAGCTTGAATTCCTTTTGAAACTAATGCCAAATGCTGGGCGCGCCTGTTTTCCTGTAATGGTAATTCATCGTTAGCATACTCTTGATTACTTGAGATTTCCTGAAGTTTAAAAGACTGATAAATACTCTCAGAAAATGGAATATAAAAGGTCTTATTTAATGCATCAAAAGGTGCAAAAACAAAACCAGATTCTTTATAATCCTCAACAATATATGTTTTTGATGTCTTTTGAGACCATATATGTAATTGATCCTCATTTGGTTTGCTATAGGCAACAAAAGGAGTCCTTTGCTCTACACATTTGGCAAGTGCTTGAACTATTGTTACCATTAGGACTTGGGTAAGGCAATTGTGGTCAATTTTACCTTCGAGATAAGAGCTCCGGACTCATCAACAACATCAATATTCCAAAGCTGAGTGGTTCTGCCTTTATGAATAAAAGTTGCTTTTGCAAATACCAATCCATCTTTTTTACTTTTAAGATGATTTGCCGAAATTTCAATACCCCGAACAAAATAATTCTTCCCATCAAGAAACATAAAACTAGCAGCGCTACCTACACTTTCTGCTAGGGCGACCATAGCCCCGCCGTGTAAAACACCATCCGGTTGGTGTACCTTGGGCGTAACAGGCATGCTCGCTACAAGATAATCTTCTCCCAATTCAGTATACTGGATATCTAAGGTCTCCATAAGGGTGTTTTTGCAGCTTTCAGCAAGACGGGAGAGTGCTTCTTCTTTGGAGTAATTCATTATAGTACTTTTGCATCTCAAAGATACAACTAAAGCTTATTTTAATGATCCAAGAGCAAGAGGTTAACTATACAACTACAAATACTTATTCCACACTCAATACCTACTCAAAAAAGACTAAAACGGTCTGGTTTGTTTTTCATGGAATGGGTTATTTATCGAGATACTTTATCAAGTACTTCAAAGGATTAGATCCTGAAACTAATTATATAATTGCACCTCAAGCTCCAAGTAAATATTATCAAGATAAACAGTTTAAATATATAGGAGCAAGTTGGTTGACAAAAGAAAATACTGCGCTTGAAAAAGAAAATGTTCTTCAATATGTAGATTCTGTTTGGCACGCCGAATCCAAAAAATGGTCAAAAGACAATATCCAACTAATTTGTTTGGGATATTCTCAAGGTGTCTCTATTGTTTGTAGATGGTTATCCAGAACTCAAAAACAATGTAATCATCTAATACTGCATTCTGGTGCTATTCCTAAAGAACTTATTGCCGCTGATTTTGAATATTTGCACGCAAAGACCAGAGTCATTTATTTATACGGCAATAAAGACAAATACATTACCGAAGCCAGAAAAACAGAACAACAGCTCAAAGGCACCACCCTTTTTGGAAATCGACTTGAGATTAAGGTTTTTGATGGTACTCATGAAGTAAATACTAACTTTATTGAAAACTTGTAGTTCTAAATGATGCACTAATACTATTTGCTGAGCTTGATCTGTGTTTTATACTTTAATTCTTTTACCAACTTCTTAGATGTTAAATCTTTTATTTTAACATTAAACCTTTTTAGAGAAATGCCTTAATTAACAGACCATTGGAATTTTGACAAAAGAGAAGAAAAAAGAAAAATGAAGATTTTGACGCAGACTCTGAGACAAAATTTTCAAATCTTTTGTAAGCAGAAATACAGTCAATGAATTTATTAGTAGTGGTACAGAGGGAGTGATCCTTTCACTGTTATAAAACCTAAAACCCAAATAAAAGGAAGTAAGTTTTTAGAAAAATCTTGGAACAATCGTGCAACTATAAAAGCACTTGGAGGCAAGCAATTTTCAGTAAGCAATGTCAATTGCAAATTGGAAGAAGGTACTTTTAATTTACAAAGTAGAAATTCTGTGTTCCTTATAGATGGTAAAAAGTATGAAGAAATTGTTTTTAACGACGTTTCTTTTGAGTATCTATTCAATCCCCTAAAAAGAAGGTCAAGGTACTATGAAGTTATTGTTGAAAACGACAATTTCACTCTTACTAAGGATAACTATTTAGGAACACATGAAAGTGGTCCTGGGAATAATCCAGGTTAGGGCATAAAAGATTGAAACAATTTACATAAGCAAATCACAATACTATATCATAGAGGTTGAATCTTATAAAGAATTTAAACTTAAAAAGTCCAGTGTTCTCAAATTAGTAGAAAATGTAGCTAGCTATGCTAAGTCTTTTAAAAAGTCTGAAGATTTAAGGACGCTATTTAGTTACTCTCAAACTTTGCCTTAAATATGAATATAGTGGTTATTCTTTGACAAATCGACCAGACCAACTTAAATCTCCATTGCGAGCATTCATAATATAAAGTCCTGACTGGAGATAAGCTACACTAAGATTAGTTAAGCTGGAATTGATAGGCTCTTCAATTAATTTTCTTCCAGTTGTATCATAAATAGTCAATCTACCATTTAATAATGAGGTAGGAAATTCGACATGTAGACTAGATTTTACAGGATTAGGAATAATCTGTATTCGATCTAATGAAGAGACATCATCTTCAACACTTAGAGGATTATCACCTTCTATTATAGTCAATGTTTGATTAACATCAACATTTTCAATACGATCCACAATACCACTAAGCCAATGTACTTCTACGGCATCAATAGTTGTGGCGTTTCCAATACCAAAAAATTCTGAGCCACTATTTTGTGCTATATAGCCTTCACCACACAGCGTATATCCATAATTTACAGTGTCGCCTGTTATTACTTTTATTTTAGAACCAATACCCATCCTATTACTTACAGTACCTTCTAGTTTCACCTTTAGCCAATTATTCTCATTGGTAGTTGTATTTTCCCAAATAAACATGGGTTGATCTTCAATATTTAAAACAATAATATCTGGTAAACCATCATTTTGAATATCCCCTATTGCATTTGAGTAACTTCTTCTGAAGTCAGTTTCAAATCCTGCACCGAATGGAATAGTAAAATCTCCATTACCATCATTCTGATAAAAAGCCGCTGACAAAAACCCTTGACTACCTATTCTACTTCCTGAAACATACAAATCCTTATCACCATCATTATCTGCATCAAGAAAAACAGCCCCCCAACCAATGCTGTCAAAACGAGCACCATTATCCCCAGCTATGTTACTAAAAACACCTCCTTCATTTTGTAAAAATGCATTACCCTGAACAGCATCATCCAAAAAAGGTGGATAAAGATTGGTTACATATATGTCAAGCCAACCATCATTATCATAGTCATCAATTGTAGTTGACATAGCGCCCATATGCAAATTGGAGTTAGTATCTGGGCTAAACTCTATAAAAGTACCATCGCCATTGTTGCGATATAGATTATTGAAGGTTTCATCTTTGTCATTTGCAACATAGATATCTTGATCTCCATCGTTGTCAAAATCAAAAAAAGATGAACAAAAGGATATAAAACCTATTGGGCTAATACCCGCATCTACTGATATATCTGTAAAAGTACCGTCTCCATTATTATGATATAAAAGATTAGGCTGTACTTGTCCTAAATCTCTCACGCTCAAAAATAAATCCAGTAAACCATCATTATCGATATCACCCCAAGAAGCTCCCCAATAGTTAAAAGATTCTTCTGCAATCCCAGCACTTACGGTAATATCCGTAAATCCATCTTCTAAATTATTCTCAAAAAGCCAGCAACGACGCCCTTCATCACTAGTACTAAAAAAATCAAGATCACCGTCGTTATCAAAATCCACCCACATTGCCTGTCTAGCTTCTAAGCCTCCACTACTTATACCCAAGTTTACAGATACAAATTGTCCTTCTTGATTTTCGTAAAACTGAAAGTCTCTTGTCTCTGAAGAAGCCATTGTTATATCATCCCATCCATCGCCATTAAAATCATAAAAGGAAACCCCAGCACCAATATCATCATCACCATAAATCCCCTCTACATCCAATAGTGATTCCCTATTCTCTTCAAAGCTTAATTGTGCATTGGCTTGGAAAACGCATAATCCAAAAATAAAAACGAGTTTTTTCATGCTTTTTAAAGTTGTAAGCCCTAAATTATAAAAAAATGACCTTTTAACAAATATTTCAGCATTTTGTTTAGGAGGACGATGACTTATACCTAGCTTCTATCCGATCTACGTCTTTAATCATTTTTCTAGTCCAAGCCATTTCGATAGTATAGGATTCTTCGGCAGTAAGATTCCAATTAATTTCAGACTGTTTCAATTTTCGCGTAAGCTCTTGTAAAATTATAGCTGCGCTCACTGAAATATTTAAGCTTTCTGTAAAACCTTGTGTAGGAATATAAATAAAGTCATCTGCTGCTGCTAAAATATCAGAACTAAGACCTTCTGTTTCTCTGCCAAAAAATAGTGCAGCTTTAGCATTAATATCAAAATCTTTCAAAGGATACGCACTTTTATGTGGTGAAGTAGCAATAATACGATAGCCTCTCTCTCTTAAATGATTAAGGCATCGACTCGTGCTAGTATGTCGATGAACATCTACCCATTTTTGAGCTCCCATTGCAATTTCTCGATCAATACGTTTTCTATTGACCGCCTCAATTACATGAAGATCTTGGATACCAAAAGCATCACAGCTTCGCAAAACAGCACTCGTATTATGCAATTGATAGACATCTTCAACAGCTATCACAAAATGACGGGTACGCTGTGCAAGTACTTGTTTGAATAGTTGTTTTCTTCGCTCCGTGAGAAAACCTTGTAAATAATTAAGCAATGCCAAATCCATAATAAGACAATGTACATAAATTAGATTTTAAAGCTTAACTTCCATGTGTTTTTCTAAATATCAACATACCAATAATTATGTCTAAAGAAAAAATAGCTATACTCACAGGTGCAGGTATAAGTGCAGAAAGCGGAATACAAACCTTTAGAGATGCAGACGGACTTTGGGAAGGACACGATGTTATGGAAGTGGCTTCACCTCAAGGATGGCAAAAGGACGAGGCATTAGTCCTTGATTTTTACAACCAACGCAGAAAACAACTCAAAGAGGTCTACCCCAATAGTGCTCATAAGGCCCTGGTACGATTAGAAGAAAAATTTGATGTTTCTATAATCACTCAAAATGTAGATGATCTTCATGAGCGAGCTGGCAGTAGTAATATCATACACCTTCACGGTGAATTACTAAAAGCGCGCAGTACAGTGAATGATCAGCTGGTTGTATATTGGAAAAATGACATTTTATCTGGCGACCTATGCGAGTTGGGTTCACAATTGCGTCCCCATATTGTCTGGTTTGGTGAAGCTGTTCCCTTATTGGAACGAGCTGCGTTTTTGGTAAGTGAAGCCGACTATATTCTAGTCATTGGCACTTCGATGCAGGTGTACCCTGCGGCTAGTCTCATACATTACGTCAAGACAAATGCTCACATCTATTTTATAGATCCAAAACCCGCAATAGATTCCTCCAAAAAAATAACAGTATACCCTCTAAAAGCAACAGAAGGAGTCCCGCAAGTTGTCAATACATTGTTGGGATAATTGCCAATTTATTGGGGTACATTTGTAGCCGCACTGTATTTAACTCGTGCAAGCTGTGCCCATTGCAATAATTCTTTAATCTGGGCTTCATCTAAAATAGCATCCTTATGTATCCAAGTATAAGAAGGTAGTGGCATTTCTTTTTCCTCAATTATTTCAATGAATTCCTCCAATTTATGATCCTTGCGTTTTTTTGAATATGAACCCCACTCGGAAAAATTTAGATGCCCTTTCCCATGTTCTATATGCTCATCTAACCAATACGATACCGGAGCAACATTGGCATACCAAGGATAGGTGGTTTGATTGGTATGACAATCATAACAGGATGTTTTTAAAATAGTAGACACATTATCAGTGGGATTAGTATCTGCAATGAACGCCTTTAAGGAATCATACCCTTGATCATTCTTATCTGGTCGCACTAATTGCAATACAATAAGAACTAATAATGCTAGAATCAAAAAACGCTTAATCCATTTCATTTTTACTATTTTGAGGTCCGAATATAGCAAATAAGGTGACACCACAAGAACTGTATAATCAATTAGACTATGTAAACCATAGCCGTGAAAAAAGAGCCCATTACGCACAATTAGTACTGGCAAATCCTGACCTATTCCTTATGACACTTGAGATACTATTTATGGTAGATGATGTTCGGTCAAATAGAGCAGGTTGGCTGTGCGAGTTTGTTTGTAAAAACGACTTGAGTATACTCCTTCCTCATCTTGATCTTTTTACGCAACATATGGGTACAGTATACCAACACTCTGCTCTACGACCCGTTGCAAAAATTACAGAATACCTCACCCTTTCTTATTATAAAAAGAAACAACCGCTTACGCGAAAAAAGCTAACCGCAATCCATAAAGAGCGATTGATAGAAACTGGCTTTGATTGGCTCATCACCGACCAAAAAGTTGCTGTTAAAGCCTACACCATGACCTCCCTTTTTTGGCTAGGTACTGAAATAGATTGGGTACACCCTGAATTGCAACGCATTATGGATGAGGGATATCACCAAGGTAGTGCCGCCTATAAAGCTAGATGTAGGCATATGCTTGAGGCAATAAAGAAATTTAGAAAATAAGCCAACCATTCTCCAATCTTCAATCTTGACCTAACAACCAATTGCCAATACGACATTGTAAACATTGTTTTTTATCACAATACTCCGTTTTAAGCTGCAGCAAGGCTTGGCTATCTAGGGCGTTTTCTGCTTTTGAACCTAAAGCTTGAAACTTCTCAATAATCGTATTTTTTTCTGGAGCAATACTTCGCATGATTTCAAGTAGAAGTGATTCTTCATCAATAGATTTATATCTAGCGTAGGCAAACCGTATTGGGATAATGGTATTAATAAGCAATAAATCGATATGATTTTTGGATATTTTCTTGATCCGTTTTGATTGCGATTGGTCAAAACTATAATGCGTATCCCAATATGCAGATGCTTGACCACTCAACAACACATAGTAATCTTCTAAAGT
>CAZDFA010000024.1:0-27139 GCA_964504555.1 uncultured Flavobacteriaceae bacterium
AGTATTAACTCTGCGCTCTATACGTCTTATAAACTGGCGTTTTTCTTTTTCATTATAATATGCACCATACTTATCAGTTTTATAATACATATCGTGCGCTATATAATTGGAAGGCCACAGCTTATATGCTTGATAAATATGCCTGTCTATAGCTTCACCTAAGCTCTTTAACTTATCATTCTCGCTATTATCACTCCCACTAATCTGGCTGACAACCTCATCAGATAAAGGATTGATTCCTATATGAATGTGTTTTTTATTACCCAATGCTCCTTTCATAATACTATTAAAATCTTCATTGGCCGTTTTTACGTAAGGTATTTTGGTCTCCTTCGCCACGACTTCCGGAACCTTAAGAATATCGGTGGGATCATATTCATACGAGATTGCAACAGGCACAATACGGTATTGTTTTAAGAAATCTAGCGCCGAATGCTCACTTTTTGTCATCGTGAGCATCTTTAAAACACCCTGTTGTGTAAGATCATGACCATCTTTAGTTCGCCCTTCCCGCTGTGCTAACCAAACTGACCGTCCTTGATCATACAAATGTTTTATATAAGCTGATAATTTCTGTGAACTCCTCAATAATTCCCGCGGACTCTGACTACGCTGAACCAAAAAATTGCGATTTAAGCGAGACAAGGCCATCAAAAAATCTTTCTGCACCAAATTATCTCCTATCGCCGAAGCTGTCATTACTAACTGATGTTCAAATAGAGCAACATTAAGCAAAGATGTATCTAAAACAATATCTCTGTGGTTAGAAATAAATAAGTATGGCTTGCCTCTTTCTAACGAATCAAAACCGGAGGTGCTAAATCCTTCTGAACTTTTATCTAGTAAATTTTGTAGCGAATGATACATCACCCTTGTTTGGAACTCATAGATAGATCTGCAAGAAGTGACTATCTCAAAAATTTGAGTTGCGTCCTTATTGGGAAATGTGAATTGCAGCAGTGCCTTGAACATGGGATGTTCCATAAGGCCTCCTAATACCTCCTGGACTTCACTGTCATGATATGGGCGTATCGCTTCAAAATCCAATACCATTAGATTGTTTTGCACAAAAGAACAAAATTATTTGATAGCTATCAGTTAACATAAGGCTAAGAATCATTGGTTCCAAAAACCGTATCTGCATTACTATTGCTAATAGCTGCAATTTCTGCCAATGACAGCTGGTAGATTGATGCTAGTTTTTCTGCAACTAATTTCAAGTAACTGCTTTCATTACGTTTGCCTCTAAAAGGTACAGGGCTAAGGTAAGGCGCATCTGTTTCTAAAACGATATGTTCCATTGGTATGCGATTAAGAAATTGATCTATTTTACCATTTTTAAAAGTCACCACACCACCAATACCTAGCTTCATATTATAATCTATTGCCTGATGCGCTTGCTCTTCATTGCCGGTAAAGCAATGAAATATGCCAAACAAATCCGTTCCTTTCTCTTGCTCCAGCACCTGAAAAACCTCATCAAATGCATCTCTACAATGAATTACAATGGGCAGTTGATATTTCTTAGCTAATTGAATTTGATATAAAAATGCCTCTTGTTGAATATCAAGTGTAGTTTTATCCCAGTACAAGTCTATTCCTATTTCCCCAACAGCATAAAAGTTGCGCAATTCAAATTGAGAGACAACATGAGCCAATTCTTCTTTATAATTTTCTTTAACATGTGTAGGATGTAAACCCATCATCAAATAGACATTTTCAGGAAATGCCGTCTCCAGATCATACATGCGCTGAGTGTATGTTGAGTCTATGGCAGGAATAAAAAACCGATTAACTCCAGCGTCTAAAGCCCGCTTAATCATAGCATCACGATCTTCATCAAAAGCTTCACTGTATAAATGAGTATGTGTATCTGTAAATGTCATCCAGCAAAAATAATAAAGCCTATAAAGCTTAGCTCTGCAAAGTTTGTATTTATTGTAATTTCGCTTACGCGAAAAAATATAATGGCAGCCCTAAGACAGTTTCTTCTAGACAAAAACTACACCCGCATAAGGCTATTCCCTACCCTTACCAATCATCTGGAATTGAAAGCCAAAATCAATGGCGTAGAAGGTAGTTTTATTCTAGATACAGGTGCCTCAAACTCGTGTATTGATTTTCAATATAGTGACTACTTCAAACTCACTACCCAAGCCAGTGATGTTCTAGCCGCAGGTGCAGGTGCAACAGATATGCATACCGAAATTTCTAAAGCCAATGTTGTTAAAATTGATGCCTGGGAGCGATCTACTTTTAGCCTTGTACTTTTTGACATGACTCATGTCAATACGGCTTTGGAAAACCACAATGCCGATAAAGTTCACGGCATTCTGGGTGCAGACATTCTTAATTTAGGTAAAGGAATTATAGACTATCAATACAACTGTCTCTATTTAAAAAAATAAGTGTTGTTTCATCTATTCTCATCTTTATCCCAATGTTCATCAAGATGATTTAAGTAAAGAATGTAAGGCTATTACGATTACTTTGGCTGTAAGCCAAAAAATCAATTGTTATGAAAAAAATAATACTCCTTCTTGTACTCATTAACGCATTTCAAACTACAGCCCAACTTACCGATCTGATCACCTCAGGTCTGGTTGACCCTTTTGATGTAGTGATAGAGGGTAATGATACCGATATGCTTATTGGCAATAACACCACGATTAACGAAGTCTATTTCTGGGAGCATATTACCGCTCCAGATGAAAACTTACCTGGATTTAATACTCAAAATTTCTCTATGGATGATGTTTCTGTACGTAATGCGATGATGGGTGTTGCTGCAGTTAACGATATGTCTGGAGATACACCTGGACAATTTATGGCATCCGGGCAAGGCTTTGGTATTCTTGCCGAACAAATATCTGCAGCAGACGTAACTTTTACCAATGCCATGCGTGTCACCGGAAATAATAGCACGCCACGATCTGCCAATTTTGATAATAAACTATGGCTAAAATTAGATAGCGAGACCTATACCATACAAAGCAGAGTCGGACTTGGCTTTGTACCAGAAGCAACACCAGGCTTCGATGCGGGTTATGATAGCCGCCAACTGGCAACTACCATTTCGCTATTCTCTACCTTAGACGATGGACAACGTCTGAGCATTCAAGGACGAGAAGTCTTTGATCCAGCAATGAAAATCAATCTGGGCTTTCAAACCTTGATTCCCGAAACGGAGAATTATACGATCAGTATCGATCAACTAGAAGGTGCTGGTTTAGAACAAAGCGATATTTTCCTCATCGACCACTTGCTAGGAACAACCACCGATCTAAAGGAGACTCCGTATACTTTCGCGTCAAGCGAAACCATACAAGACAATCGTTTTACGCTGGTATTTGATGATGCATTATTAAGCACAGAAGAAACAGGTCTGGAAAACACCATAAGCCTGTATCCTAATCCTGCGCGAGATCAAATTCAACTAGCCTATACGGGTAATCAAGGGTTACAAAGCTTAACTATTACTGATATTCAAGGCAAGATCATAAGGCAAGTAAAACTTACTAATTTCAACCAATCTCAAACTATTAATATCCATACACTGAAAGCGGGACTTTACATTTTTACTATTGAAAGCTCGAAAAACCGTATAATCAAAAAGGTGATTATTGAATAGGGAATTATTAGTATTGCACATCGGGGGATACCACTATGCTAATAGTACAAAAACCGCCCCAAGTACTCGGGGCGGTTTTATTTTTATGAATAGTATTCTACTCGTTTATCCTAGTAAATTTTCATCTGCAGAAGCTACATAACTAGCAGGCACCTTAAGATTATTCATACGTAAGTACACCCCTAACTGTGCTCTATGATGGATAGTATGACTAATTACTAAATTACGCATCACATCTTGCTTAGGAATTTCATTGATATAGGTAGTTTCCCCATTTTTAAGCGTCCAACGCTCTGTTAACTGATCTTCAGGAAGATTTTCTAGTGCTTGTCTTGCCTGTGTTACATTATTTTCAAACAACTCAACAAGGGCATCTCTTGTCATCGCTGGTTCGGAAGCAGGCATACTACTAAAGTCTAATTCTGAAGCACCAGCAATAGCAGGAACAAAAGCAGGAATCTGAGCAATATGGTTCATAAGCTTTGCAGCATCCATAGACTTTTCATGGGGCTGGTAGGAAAAGAATTCGTCTGTAATCACATCAAAAAAACGACGTGTCGTATTCATCTCTTGTTCAAAATTAGCTGTAATTGATTCTTTCATTGTCTTTCTTTTTTGATTTTAAGCATTCATTATTAATATCCTAAGGTATTATGTATTTTAATTTTAATCAAGTATTTTGATTTTTTTAACTCGTATAAAATAAATTGGGGAATAAAAAAGCCAAGTCATTAACTTGGCTTTTTTATATATTATCATATGGAGATTTTACATCTCTAATGCTTTCTTTATATCATTGTTCATCAATAATTCAACTGGATTTTCCAGAGCTTCCTTAACGGCTACTAGGAATCCAACAGATTCTTTACCATCAATAATACGATGATCATATGATAAAGCAACATACATTATAGGTGCAATCACTACCTGTCCATCTTTTGCTATAGGCCGTTCTACAATATTATGCATTCCTAAAATACCAGATTGTGGTGGATTGATAATCGGGGTAGATAACATAGATCCAAATACACCTCCATTAGAAATAGTAAAAGTACCTCCAGTCATTTCGTCTACTGTGATTTGCCCATCACGTGCTCGAATAGCAAGTCGTTTTACCTCACTCTCTACTCCTCTAAAGGATAGATTTTCAGCATTACGAATAACAGGGACCATTAATCCCTTAGGTCCAGAAACAGCAACAGAGATATCTTTATAATCAAATGTGAGCATCTCTTTACCATCAATCATACTATTTACTGATGGATATAATTCTAAAGCACGTACTACGGCTAGGGTAAAAAAAGACATAAATCCAAGACTTACCCCATGTTTTGCTTTAAAATCTTCTTTATACTGTTTACGTAGATCAAAAATAGGCGACATATCTACCTCATTAAAGGTAGTCAACATGGCAGTTGTATTTTTTGCTTCAACAAGTCGTTCGGCTACTTTTCGACGTAGCATAGAGAGTTTGGTTCTGGATTCCCCACGACTACCTGGCCCTGGTGTTCCCATAGCTGGTTTTCCTTGTGCTTGAACAGCATCCTCTTTGGTTATACGTCCATCACGGCCACGGCCATTCACATCACTTGCTGGGATGTCTTTTTCGTCCAATATCTTTTTTGCCGCAGGGCTCGGTGTTCCTGTAGCGTAGGTTTCGGCTTTAGCTGTTGCAGCAGGAGCAGCTTTAGGCGCTGGCTTTTCTTCAGCCCGAGCTGCTTCTTTTTTAGCACCTCCCTCTGGCGCTTTAGCACTGGTATCAATATGGCAAACTACCTGTCCTACGTCCACCGCATCCCCTTCTTCCGCTTTAAGGGTTATAATTCCAGCAGCTTCAGCGGGTAATTCCAGCGTGGCTTTGTCGCTATCAACTTCGGCGATGGCTTGATCTTTTTCTACATAATCACCATCTTCAACGAGCCATTGTGCTATTTCTACTTCGGTAATGGATTCTCCCGGTGAAGGGACTTTCATTTCTAAAACCATAGTTGTTTCTTTCATTTCCGCGAAGGCGGATATCTAATTATTATCATTTTATTTCCGCGAAGGCGAAAAATTTACTTAATCCCTAATATCACAAGGTTTCCGCCTTCGCAGAAATCACTTCTTTTCAAAAACCGCATCTATCACTTTCTTATGTCTTGCCTTAGAACGTGTGCTACTTCCAGCAGCTGGACTACTATATGCTCGGCGTGAGGCTAGACGAAGCTGTACTTCATTAAAATTCATTAACATATATCCCCAAGCTCCCATATTTCGTGGTTCTTCCTGCGCCCAAACATAATCAGTGGCTTTAGGGTAACTTTTAACAATTGCTTTGAGTTCTTCTACTGGTAAAGGGAAAAGCTGTTCGATACGCACCAGTGCCACATCTTCTCTAACAGTTTCTTCTCTGCGTTGCAATAAATCATAATAAAATTTACCTGTACAAAACACGATAGATTTCACTTTCTTCTTATCAACCTGAGTATCATCAATAGTCAATTGAAAGCTTCCTTTTGCAAACTCATCTTTGGTAGATACTACCTTAGGATGACGCAATAAGCTCTTTGGTGTGAAAACAATAAGTGGCTTTCTAAAATTCCATTTCATCTGACGACGTAGGAGATGAAATAAGTTAGCTGGTGTCGTTATATCTGCTATCACCATATTGTCTGTAGAACACAATTGTAAGTAGCGTTCCATACGTGCGCTAGAGTGCTCTGATCCTTGTCCTTCATAGCCATGTGGCAAAAGCATGACAAGTCCGTTTTGCGTTTTCCACTTAGACTCGGCTGCAGAGATATACTGATCTAGCATAATCTGCGCGCCATTGGAGAAATCTCCAAACTGAGCTTCCCAAATAGTAAGTGTTTCTGGCGCTGCCAGCGCATAGCCATAGTCAAAGCCTAGCACCCCGTACTCTGAAAGCAAGGAGTTATATATATCCATCTTGCCTTTCAGGCCTAGGTTATTGTGGAGGTTAATTTCTTCATCGGCATCTTCCGTCTTGATAATGGCATGACGATGGGAAAAGGTGCCACGTTCTACATCCTGACCAGAGATACGCACATTAAAACCTTCTTCCATCAAAGTAGCATAAGCTAGATGCTCTCCCATAGCCCAATCCAATTGATTGGTCTCATTATAACGTTTGGCACGATCGCCAATGATACGCTGTATTTTTCGAATAAAGCTCTTGTCTTCTGGCAACTTTGAAATACCATCAGCCAGCTTATCTAATTTCTTAAGATCATAGCTTGTATCTACTTGCGCAACGAGATCAGTAGTCTTACCAGAAGTATATGCTTCCCAATCGTCAGCTAGAATTTCGGTAATTCTAGTTTTCTTGATCTTTCTGGAGGCATCCAGGTCTACTTGAAGTTCGCCTTTATACTCGCTTTCTAAATTTTTGACATGATCACCATTAATCACACCTTCTTCTAAAAGGCGCTTAGCATAAATATCTCTTGCATTGGCATGCTTTACAATTGCCTTATACAATTTAGGTTGCGTAAATCTTGGTTCATCCCCTTCGTTATGTCCATACTTTCTGTAACCTAATACATCGATAAAGACATCACGACCATAGGTCATTCTATAATCTAGCGCAAAAGCAAATGCATGACAAACAGCTTCTACATCATCTGCATTCACATGCAAAACAGGAGATAGGGTTACCTTCCCAATATCAGTACTGTATGTTGAGGATCGGGCATCATTATAATTGGTAGTAAAGCCTACTTGGTTGTTGGCAACAATATGAATGGTACCCCCCGTACGATAACCATCTAGTTGAGCCATTTGTACTACCTCATACACAACACCTTGTCCGGCTACGGCTGCATCACCATGAATTAGAATTGGTAAAATCTTTTTCTCATCACCAGCTAAAGTATTGTCTAGTTTGGCTCTTGAAATCCCTTCAACTACTGCATTCACTGTCTCTAGGTGTGAAGGGTTGGGCGCTAAGTCCATTCGTATAGACTTGCCTTTATCGCTTTCGCGAAAGCTGGTCCAGCCCATATGATATTTTACATCTCCGTCAAAGAGTTCTTCCTCATCATACTCCTTACCGTCAAACTCACTAAAAATAGCTTCGGTTGATTTGCCAAAAATATTGGCCAAGACATTTAATCTTCCTCGGTGTGCCATTCCGACTACAAATTGTTCAATACCTTGATCTGATCCTTTTTCGATCATGGTGTCTAGACCTGGAATAATAGCATCTAGTCCTTCAACAGAAAAGCGTTTTTGCCCTACATATCTAGAATGCAAAAAACCTTCAAAAGAAACTGCTTCATTTAGTTTTCTAAGAATGTGTTTTTTCTCCTCTACAGAAAACCTAGGATGATTATCATTATCATTTAACCAATTTTGTATCCATTTGCGCTCTTCAGGATCTCGAATGTACATGTACTCCACTCCAATTGAATCGCAATAAATAGCATTGAGGTGTTTTATAATTTGGCGTAAGCTTGTTTTTCCTAACCCTAAAATAGAACCTGCTTCAAAACTAGAATCTAGATCGGCATCCGAAAGTCCAAAGTTTTCCAAATCCAAAGTTGGAAGATAAG
Source organism: uncultured Flavobacteriaceae bacterium (assembly GCA_964504555.1). Classification (GTDB taxonomy): domain Bacteria; phylum Bacteroidota; class Bacteroidia; order Flavobacteriales; family Flavobacteriaceae; genus Dokdonia. The sequence goes on from CAZDFA010000024.1 coordinate 8,188, forward strand.
ATCTACGCTCCCGTACTGGATTTGTTTTGGTAAATAAATGACCTCGAGTACGATATCCATCAATAAGATTAACTACTTTAAATTCTTTTTGTACATGTTCTGGAACTACTCCTGTAGCTTCCTCCTCGTACACTCCATTTTCTTGTAAACCAAAGTCAAATCCTTGGAAAAACGCTCTCCAACTTGGTTCTACAGTATCCGGGTTACTAAGGTATTGGTCGTATAATTGAGCAAAATGCGCAGTACTTGCAGCATTTAAAAATGAAAATCTATCCATTTGACAGTAAATCTGTGTTCTTTATAGAATAGTTAGACAAAAATACGACATTTAACATTTTGGAATACATTATTAGTACATTTATAACAACTTCAAAATTGAAATGTTATGGTTAGCCGTATGAAGCATAATTTGATCGCATTAGTAGTGCTAGGTTGTCTTTCCCTTACAGTATGCGGGCAAGAATCTCAACCTACTAAAAATCCCTTCTGGGAAAAGGTTCAATTTGGTGGTGGTGTAGGGATAAGTTTTAACAATAATAACTTTCAAGCCAACCTTTCTCCAACAGCATTGTATAGACCCAATAGGTTTGTTGCCTTTGGGCCAAGTGTTTTATTTAGTTATCAGGACAATGATCTTTTTAGAACTACTGTATATGGCGTTAGTGGAATAGTCCTGGCAAATCCTATTCATAACATACAACTATCTGCCGAAATAGAGCAACTGTTTGGAAATAGAAGAGGTAATGATGATTTTAATTTGACCGATACTACTATAAACAATACCGCATTCTTTGTTGGTGCTGGTTATAATTTTAATGGAATAAGTATTGGTGTTCGTTACAACTTGCTTTTTGATGAAGAAGACGGCATATTTGCAAGTGCCTTTCAACCCTTTTTCAGAGTATTTTTCTAAAAGGTTCTATTCATTAGATCTTCACCAAATTTTCGAAGAATTACCTTATTATCATCAGACAGCTTAACAGCTTCTAAATGGGCAAAAGCTTGTTGGGTATATTTTTCTATTTCATCTTGAGTTGCCTTTGCTGCCCCGCTCGCAATAAATTGTTCTTTTACCGTTATAATTTTTTGTTCCGGATTCTCTGGTGTTGAAGAAAACAACTCAACAAGCTCTTTGGCTTTTTTATCTTCTAATAATTGCAAGGTTTTAAGATAAAGGAAGGTTTTTTTATTCTCAATGATGTCTCCTCCCACTTGCTTTCCAAAAGATTCTGGATCACCAAATGCATCTAAATAATCATCCTGCAATTGAAAAGCTATTCCCAAATCTCGTCCAAAAGCATACATGAAATCTTGATCTTTTTGTTGCGCATTGGCTACAATTGCTCCCATTTTTAAAGCAGCTCCAATAAGCACAGCTGTTTTATACTCAATCATCATTAAATATTCTGGGATAGTAACGTTATTACGAGTTTCAAAATCAACATCATACTGCTGACCTTCACATACTGCTATAGCCGTTTTAGAAAATAATTTAGCTAATGCTAAAAAAACATCTCCACGATAACTCTCAAAAAGTTGATAGGCCCGTATTAACATAGTATCTCCTGAAAGAATACCCCGATTAATATCCCACTTTTCATGTACAGTTTGTTTACCTCTACGCAAAGGAGCATCATCCATAATATCATCATGAACCAATGAAAAGTTATGGAAAACCTCTATTGCCAATGCCGCATCCAAAGCTTGATCGTGTGATGCCCCAAACATATCTGTTACCATAAGTGTGAGTACTGGTCGCAACCTTTTGCCCCCTAAATCTAGTATGTAATTAATTGGTTCATAGAGATTAACAGGATTTTTACCTAATACTTGCTGAGATAGATATGTATTAAATTTTTCTGTGTATGCAGGAATAGACAGCATTAATCGAAATTTTAACAAAAATAAGGTTTAGCTATTAGAATAGTATTAATGATGAATTAATTCTCATAAGTTGAACAAAAAAGAATATTTTTATCTTTGTTAGGAAAAAACAGTCTTATATAAATCTATGGAAGTATTTGATATAATTATTGCAGGAGGTGGTCCAGCAGGCATGTCTGCTGCTGCCGAATTAAGCAAGGATTTTAGCATACTTCTTATTGAAAAGAAAAAGCCAGGCACCACGCAGTCCACTTGGTACAGTTATGCAGATCGAGCAAAAAAGTACGATTTGGAAGATGCTGTTACTGTTAGAACAGATTATATAAAATTTACCGCACCTACTGTAGAACACTTTATGAAAGATCAATGTGTAATATTTGATCATAATAAAGTTCTTGAAATATGGATGGAGCGAGCAAAAAGCAATGGTGCACAAGTAAAACAAGAAGCTTTTATTTCCTATGAAAAGGATGCTGATGGTGTTTGTGTTAATACTAGTGAAGGACAGTATAAGGCCAAGTTACTAGTGGATTCAATGGGCATTAATTCTCCCATAGTCCAAGAAAATAATCTCATAAAGCGCAAAGATGCTTGGGTTATTTATGGGGCTAAAATGTCCAATGTACAGTTTGAAAATCCTTATCAACTAGAATACTTCCCGTTGGAAGATGAAGAAAACTCCTATATTGGGATTCACCCACATAGTGAGACAGAAACCAATATTTATGCTTTTAAGGGTCAGAAAAACACCCTAGGAAATCCTGATGATCTGAAAGAAAAATTTGAAAAAGTTATTGCAGAAAAACAACCCAATGCTAAACGATTACAGACATTAAGAGGCACAATTGTTTCTGGAACACTTAAAAAGTATGCACTTGATCGTGTTATATTCTTTGGTTCGTCAGGGATGTTGAATCCTGATGGTTGCGGTATGGGTTTCAATCAGATTTTAATGAAGCACCAGATTTTTGCCCAAGGCATAAAAAAAGTTATGGATGATGGTACTTTGAACCAAAAATCTTTACAGAAAGTTGCTAATACTCTGAAAGATCAGGAAGTATTGAATTTTCAAAAAATAATAGGTGCTTTTTCGCTCTATTTTATACGCAGTGCTGGTAAATGGGATGGTGGCGTACGCTGGCTAAATGCTATGGGAGAGGATAGCAAATATTGGATGCGCAATGAAATGACCATGGACTGGATAAAAGGAGCAAATCTAAGATTGAGTAAAGCAATACCTCTGAAGGAAACCTTTAAAATGATACCTATCAATGAATTCTTCTTTATTATGGGACAGTTTGTTCGTTTTAAAATAAAGTCTATAAAATCTGACTTTAAGAAGAAAGCATCATAAAAGTTTAAGATACTTTTTTAACTCCAACTAACTCATTTTGGCAATACGCCTTAATGGTAAGTAGTGATTTTCGAGTTTCTGCACTTTGCATACCCTGCTTAGGCATAGTCACTAGCATTTCCTGTACCATCTGATCGTAGGTGTTTACAACATCGCACATAGTATTAGTATTCACAATTAGCTTTGCGGCAAAGCCTTTTCTAATCTTGACGTTTTTTTCAAACACTTTTGAATTATTGTATACCTCCTTTAATGTGGCAATTGCCATGACCTGTGGAATAGCACAAAAACGGAAAACTTGTGGGTCTTTAAGTCGCTTCATATAGTCTAAGCAATCCACAACGTGAGCTAATGCGTTATTGACCATGTGATTTAGACATGACAGCGAGGAATCAGCATTTGGTTCTTTTGCGAATTGATCTAAATCATCGGCATATTTATTCCAAATTTCCTTCGGCCAAAAAGTACGTCCCGCATCCAGATCTTCTCTATAATCTCTTACAATATTAATTTTTTGTAAAAATAACCCCATTGTGTTAGAAAGCTCTTCTTCATATCGCAATCCGTTATCTTCTAGAAATGATGATGAAAAAATACCAGAAAGACCAATACCTACCAAGCCAGCTACATGATGACAATATAGATCATAATCTGCCACTGTGATTATTTCAACACCGGCAAAATCCGCCATACCATTACCCATTTTTTTACAGATATCGGTAATAATAGCTTGAGCAGACTCATCGAGTTTACTAAAGGCACCTATAACTTTGTCATAATTTTTAAGTAATTCTCTGTATTCTTCCTTATCCCCAACTCCTTTTATGTTCCATCCTGATTTGTAATTCTTCTGATAAAAATTGCGAAGTAAATCAACTTTCTCATTATTAGGCAATTCCATATCATCCTCAATAGAATCTAACCCTCTTAAAATCAAATAAAAAAGACAAACATTAAGACTTAATGGTTCAGGAAGTTCTCTAATCACCATAGCAAATGAGCGAGAAACACGATCTAAAGTGTTATAACAAAATGCAATATCTTCACTTGCCATTTGCCCTATTTCACTACCATTTTTCTGGCGTTTAGCCCCTAATTTTAACTTTACCATAGCTGATAATTCGCTAGGCTTGTAGATAGATTTGAGTGTTGACATAAAGAACCCTAATAAACAATAAGCGGTTAATTATTTCTAGTTGATTTCTCAAATCTACTACTTTGTAATTAACTCTACATTCAATTATCAACAAAAAGTCGATTTTTAGTGGAAAAATTACGTTTCCCTCCTAAAATTTTAACATATAAGAAAGTTTTGTTTACCCTTAATCCTTGGCAGGTAATACAAAATCTGATGGGCTCAGATTGTTTTGAGGAATAGCCTTTAATATGCTAATAGTGGATACAGCTCCAGAATTTTGGTCTGTTACCTGAATATTTTTTGGAAATATAGCATTAGCATTTTCTACCTTTTCAAAATTGGAAAATGTAGTGATACTTTCCACATTAGCATCATTATAACTAGTTATTTGATAGATATATGCATTAGATTCATCTATTAAAAATACTGCTCGTTCACCAACTGCATTGGTATCTTTTTCCTGAACTTCCAATTGACTAACCTCTTTGCCATTGAATGTTGTCTTACTTAAGGTTTTAACCATCAATTCATCAGGTGTCATAGAAAAGAAACTAAGATCAAAGCCTCCAGACCCTATCAATTCAAGGTTTCTAGGTGTGGCTTTCATTTTACGCACTTTACCATTTGCTGGTGTTAATATCTCTATAAGCCCAATCTCTTTAGGAGATTGAGTAATAACAATTGTTATACCTTCAGCTCGTTTGGGTTTTCGCATTAGCATTTTGGATTTAGAGACATCCTCAAAATTGGCTAGTAGAAGGTCAAAGGCACGTTCTTTGGTACGCCCACCTTTTTTTGTTTCTGTAATTTCAAGAGATAAAGCTGTATTTTCTAATACCAATTGAGAAGCAGCTCGGTCAAATAGTGCTTTTGCATTGTCTTGACCACTTAAAAGTTTAAAAATTAGCAACAAAAAGCAACTAAGTATACTTTTCTTCATAAAACATTAATTTTCTAAAAATTTAGGCCGTGTTTTTAGAATTATTGCTGGAACCAAAAACAAGGCACATAATAAACACGTCCCTATGGACAATACAATTAATGCGCCAAAAAACTTGAGTGGTGTAAAACCCGAAAGCGTTAATGGCAGAAATCCTACAATTACAGAAATTGCATTAATCACAATACCCCGTCCTGAGGTTCGTAGCGCTAATTTCATCGCTTCTTTGTGATTTCCTGATACGGCTAATTCAGTTTTAAATCGCCATAGCAAATGAATGGTATAATCTACGCCAACCCCTATCATAATTGACGAAAGCAGTGCGGTAGCTATATCTATAGCAATACCTAATAAGCCCATAATACCAAAAAGCAAAACAATAGCTACAACAAGTGGCAACCCCGATAAAACTCCCGCACTAGGTGATCTAAACACCAAGCTTAGTATGATAAAAATTACAATCATAGCAAAAATAAGAGACTGGGTTTGACCTTTCACTACAATATCAGCCAATTCAATTTCGGTAAGACCTGCGCCTGCCATAAATTGAAAATTATTGTCATCATGAGTCAGCTTGGAAACGGTTTCTTGTAATTGCTTTCGGGCTGCATTACCGCCAGATTTTATGCCAACCAACATTCGGGCATGTTCATAGTCATAATCCAAAAATTGAGATATGGCCTCCTCGTTTTCACCTAGGGCAAAAACTTCCATTAACTGATATATTTCATCAATAGAATCCGGAATAGCATTATATCCCGATTCATCTTGATTGTAAAATCCTTTACTCAACTCTTTGATTAAAGTAACGGGTGAACTTATGCCACCTACATTAGGATCTTTGGCTAATGTGTTTTCATACTCCTCCATACGATTAAGTACTGCGGGTGATAAAACTTCACCCGAAAAAAGCAAAGAAATAAACTGAGAACCTCCAAATTTTTCATTGATAACCGCAGTAGATTTTCCCACCTCAGATTTCTTTGAAAAATAACTTTCTACATTAGTATCTACCTTAATAAAAAATATACCGAGTACTCCAATAACAGTTAGAATAGCTGAAATAGCTATGATTTTTTTAGGATAATTGGCAACCCAATTTCCAAGACGATCTAGCGTCACATCTAAAGGCAATTTTCGGTCGCTATTATTTTTGACTACAGCTTTTTTCAACTTAAAATAGGAGAGTAGTGCTGGTAAAAACCATAAACTAAGCACTAAGGCAAAGCCCAAGCCAATTGCTGTTAAAATCCCCAGTTGTGCGGCAGGTATCATCTTGTGCGTAAGCAAGCCTAAAATTCCACCAATGGTAGTTATACCAGTTATTACAATCGGATTTTTAAGATCAGTATAAATCTGTTGCGCTATACCTTTCATACTAGGTGTAGCAGTTTCCAAAGATAGTTCTTGATACCTAGCAATAAGATGAATCCCATAATCATTGGCAATAGCAATAATCATAATTGGCATGAGTATACTAAATAGGGATATTTCCCAACCCATATAGGCCATAAGGCCAAAGGCTAAGATTATGCTCATAACCACAATTACAAAGGGCAAAAATACTCCACGCCATTCCCTGAAGGAGAAATACAGCATCCCAATCATTAAAAATAAGGCGACAGGAATGAGCAATACCAAATCTTTTTGAATGTTACTGGCAATGGAATAGCGTATAAATGGTAAGCCTCCAATTAATACTTCTTCATCTCCCGAATGATCTGCAATTACCTCTTTAATAGTGTCAATAACAGTATCTGCAGTTTTGGAATTCTTGGCTAATACAATAGAAACCAAATCAAAATCTTCTGAAAAAAAACTAGCAGCCATTCTATTGGCTTGGATCAGTTTTTTATATTGGCTTGGATCAGTTTCTTGTTCATAAATCGTCTCAAAAAACGGAGCCATTGTCATCAAATCATCCTCTACTCCTATTTCTTGCGCATCAAAGGGAGAAAGTGCTCGATCAATACCGTCAACCTGTCTTAAAGCATTTGCCAAAACTTCTACTCGATCTAGTGTCTTAGGGCTAGTTACATCTCTCGCTTGTAGCATCACCAGGATAAGCTCGCTACCACCAAAAATGCTATCCAATTGTTTGAGGTAGATCTTATTTTTTACCGTGTCGGGAACATAATCATCTACATTGGCATTTACTTTCAACTTTGGGAACCCTAAAGCAGCAACAATCGTAATACCAAGTGCTACCAATACAATTCCTAACCGATACTTGATGATGTATTTACTCATGAATTGAAAAAGTAAAAATCAAAGATAAGTGACTGCTTTAAAATCTCAGGTTTTTATGGAAGATATACACTCCTCAGGACAAAATTAAGATTGGTGCGAATGCGTAGTGAGTTGATAAAGAAAGCTAACACAATGTTAAGTTGAAGCAAAAACTTTGGAAACTAAAAAAGTTTTTAAAGTTTCCATTGTATTTTTGCTATGTTCTTATGAAAGATCAAATATTAAATAAAGCCACAGAATTATTTTTAAATCAAGGATTTAAAAGTATAACCATGGATGATATTGCTCAACAAATGGCTATATCAAAAAAGACTATTTACAGTCATTACGGTAATAAAGAAGCAATAGTAAGAGCCTCCACACACCATGTATTCACCGCAATATGTACCGGCATAGATCATATTTGCGCTTTACAAAAAAACCCAATTGTTGAGTTGTACGATGTAAAAAAATATGTCCTAGAACATCTAAAAGGAGATCGCACCTCTCCTATGTATCAACTACAGAAATATTACCCTAAAATACATAGTGAATTGCTCTTAAAGCGATTTGAGTATATGCAAGATTGTGTTATACAAAATGTAGAACGTGGTCTTGCCGAAGGGCTTTTTAGAGAAAATATAGATGTGGGCTTTGTTTCTAGAATTTATTTTGTTGGTATTACCGGCATTAAAGATTTGGAGATTTTCCCAATGGATCATTTCCCCTCTACTGCCCTGCATGATATGTTTTTAGAATATCACCTTCGTGGAATTGTAACCCCAAAAGGCCGCAAAGTACTAAACGCACTAATTCATTCAAATCAAGAATAATGCGCAATAAATCAATCATATATATTCTAATACTCATAACGTTTGGAATCACTGCTCAGGAACAGCGAAGTTTCTCCCTGAATGAAGCCATTAACTTTGCTTTGGACAGTAGTTATACTGCTATTAATTCTCGAAGAGATGTAGCAAGAGCTATTAAGCGTAGATGGGAAACTGCAGCAGTCGGACTACCTCAGATAAATGGCACACTAGATTATCAAAATCAATTAAGACAGCCTACTTCCCTAATCCCCGGAGAAGTAGCCGGTGGTGAGCCTGGTACTTTTGTTCCAGTTGTTTTCGCAACTAGTCAAAACGTAACCTTATCTGCCACCCTAACGCAACTCATTTTTGATGGATCCTATCTTGTAGCGCTGCAGGCATCCAAAGCCTTTTTAGAATTTACCAACAATACCAATATTAAATCACAACTAGAGGTACGCAAAGGTGTTATTAATGCATATGGCAGTGTACTTCTTGTTGAAGAATCCCTGCGTATTGTAGAAAGTAACATTAGCACTTTAGAAGAAAATTTAAACGAAACTCGAATCACTTTTGAAAATGGCCTTGCAGAAGAAGAAGATGTAGAACAGCTTCAAATTACCTTGCAGCAATTAAAAAATCAACGAACTAGTACCTCGCGGTTAGAAGAAATTTCCAGACAAATGCTAAATCTGGCCTTGGGTATCCCCGTAGATGAAACTATTACTCTGACCGATACACTTATAAATATTGCCAAACCAGATTTAAACTTGCTTGGCACAGATGAAAATATAGATAATAGCGTAGACTTCAAGTTGGCCGAAAACCTCACCCAACAACGCACATTGGAGTTGAAATTAGAAAAAAGCAACGCCCTACCTACTGTTACAGGCTTTGTGAATTACGGCACTTTTGCCGGACGTAATAGTTTTGACTTTTTTAATAGTAACCAGCCGTTTTTTGCACAGTCTATTTTAGGTGTGCAATTAAATGTTCCCATTTTTAGTTCAGGATTGCGTAATGCTAGAACGAATCAAGCCAAGATCGCTTTAGAACAGGCAGAAACTGATTTTGAACAAACTAAACAACAATTAATACTGGCTATACAAAGCGCCAAAAATGATCATCAACAGGCTGTTGACACTTACGATACAGCAATGCAAAATTTAAATCTAGCAGAACGTATTGAATCCAAAAATCGCATTAAATTTAAAGAAGGTATTGCAAGTAGTTTTGATTTGAGACAGGCACAAAATCAATTATATGCTACCCAACAAGAAGTAATACAATCCTTATTGGATATTGTTACCACAAAAACCGAATTGGAAACCTTATTAAATGCTCCTAATATTAAATAATGGTTATTATAATTAATATGTTTAGAACAGTACGATTATGAGAACATTTTCATTTGAAAAATTAGTAGGAGGTTGGCAGAAGGCAAGAAAACTATCGATTGTCATTTATAAGCAAATAAAAAATTATCCAACCGATAAACGGTTTGTCTTAATTAGTCAAATGAGAAGAAGTGCATTATCAATGTCTTCAAATATAGCTGAAGGTACTGGAGGGCACAGTGCAAAGGATAAAGCACGATTTACTGAAATTGCATATAGTTGTGTTCTAGAACAATTGAATCAAATTATTCTGTCCAATGATCTTAATTTTATAAAGGATAACCTGTTCAAACAAATTAGACAGTCTATTTCAGAATTTACTGCAATGCTTGATGGTCTCTATAAATCCCACACCAGAAATATAAACTTACTCTAAACCAGTAAATACATAAATTTCTATACTAACAAAAATGAAATATATACTTCCGATATTAACCTTAAGTTTTTTACTCATCTCCTGCAGCAGTCAAGAAGACACACAAGATGTTGCCACCGTTATAGCAAGTAATAATCTAGAGGCTATCAAAACAAAAAGAGCTGAAGTCAAAAGCAAACAAAGCACTATTCAACAGCAATTGCAGGAGTTGGATGCGGCTATCAAAAAACTGGGCAAAAAGGACAATGCAACCTTAGTTACTGTAGAAGCTATTAAAGACACGGTATTTAATCACTTTGTGGAATTTCGTGGCAACGTAGAAACCTCACAAAACGTACTAGTATTTCCCGAATTACAAGGAACCCTTAAACAAGTGTATGTTAAAGAAGGGGATCGGGTACAGAAGGGGCAAGTACTAGCGCGTATAGCTGATGGCGGCATGAGTAGCCAGGTAGCGCAATTGGAAACGCAGGCTGCTCTAGCCAAAACCACTTTTGAGCGTCAATCCCGTCTTTGGGAACAAAAAATTGGATCTGAAATTCAATACCTACAAGCTAAAACTAATTATGAAGCCTCTATTAGTGCTGTAGATCAAATGAAGAGCCAATTAGGAAGAACAGCAGTAAAGGCACCATTCTCTGGAGTTATTGATAATGTTATAACCGACCAGGGAACTGTAGTTTTTCCGGGACAACAATTATTTAGAATTATCAATCTTAAGGATATGCGTATAAAAGCAGATATTCCAGAGCGTTATATTAAGAGTATTACTAAAGGAAAAGAGGTGCTGGTGGAGTTTCCTGTGCTTGGAGAAACAATTGATACCAGAGTAAAACAAACTGGAAATTATATCAATCCTGACAATAGAACCTTTGCTATTGAGGTGGATATTCCCAATGCCAAGGGGACCATAAAACCTAACCTTTCAGCGCGGCTTAAAATTAATGATTACACCAATGAAAAAGCGATACTCATACCATTAAGTGTTATTTCTGAAGATGCTAGCGGATCACAATATGTATATACGGTTACCGAAAATGGCACTGAGAATAAAGCAAATGCGCAACGCCAATTTATTGAAACAGGCAAAACACAAAGAGATTTTATCGAAGTATTGTCAGGACTTGAAAACGGAGATGTCATTATTATTGAAGGAGCCCGGAGCGTAAAAGAAGGACAAGAGGTACAAATCCTAAATCTGTAAATCGATGAGTGCAAAAAAAAAACAGGTCAATAAAGAATTCCGGCTTTCTAGCTGGGCCATTGACAACCCAACAGTAATCTGGGTGATGATGGCACTCTTCCTTATTCTAGGATTAACGGCTTATAACAGTATGCCTAGAGAGAATTTTCCTGAGATTAATGAGACCAAAATCTATATATCTGTACCCTATCCTGGTAATACCGCCGAAGATATTGAGCGCTTAATTATAGATCCTCTTGAGGATAAGGTCCGCAATATCTCCAATGTAGTAGAAGTCTTATCAACTTCTCAAGAAGATTATGGGATTCTCACAGTCGAATTTGATGAAGACATTACTGTAGAACAGGCTAAAATCAAAGTAAAAGATGAAGTAGATAGTGAAACAGCCACAGAAGACTGGCCTACTTTTAATGGCGCTAAAGTAGAACCTAATGTTTTTGCTTTAAGTCTATCTGAAGAGTTACCCATTCTCAACATCAATGTATCAGGTGATTATCCTGTTGATAAATTGAAAGAATATGCCGAATACCTACAGGATGAGATTGAAGATCTGGAAGAAATCAAAGCGGCGGATATACGAGGGGCTCAGGAGAAAGAGGTGGAAGTAGCCGTAGATATATATAAAATGATGGCTGCTCGAGTGAGTTTTGAAGATATCATCAACGGAATACGCAATGAGAATGCTACCATCTCTGCTGGCAATTTAATTTCTAGCGGGCAGCGACGTACCATTCGGGTGTTGGGAGAAATAGAAACTCCTGAAGAATTGATGAATTTTGTGGTGAAGTCAGAAAATGGGGCATCGGTCTATTTGCGCGACGTCGCTGAGGTGCGTTTTGAAGAAGAAGATAAAACCACCTATGCTCGGGAGTTTGGAGAAAGTGTTGTGATGCTGGACGTTAAGAAACGTTCTGGAAAGAATATGATCGCGGCTGTAGAACAAATTGATGACATTCTTGATGATCTACAAAAAACCAATGCAATCCCTCCAGATGTACGCTTAACTAAAGCTAACGATCAAAGTGAAAAGACCAATAATCAGGTAAATGACTTGGTAAATAACATCATCTTCGGAATCCTCTTGGTAGTAGGTGTTTTAATGTTCTTCTTAGGTTTTCGAAATGCACTCTTTGTGGGCTTTGCAATCCCCATGTCTATGTTTATGTCTTTTATGATTCTTTCTGCCTTAGGGTATACCATGAATACCATGATCCTTTTTGCTTTGATTATGGGATTAGGAATGCTGGTAGATAATGGGATTGTAGTTGTAGAGAATGTCTACCGTCTTATGGATGAAGAAGGTATGACTCGAATACAGGCTACTAAAAAAGGTATAGGGGAAATCGCCTTTCCAATAATAATATCTACTCTCACAACTGTGGCAGCTTTTGTGCCACTGGGCACTTGGCCTGGTGTAATGGGTCAATTTATGATCTATTTCCCAATTACTCTTTCAGTAGTACTAGGGTCTTCTCTTTTTGTAGCAATTTTTATTAACTCCATGCTAGTTTCCAAGTATATGGATGTGAGTGAGAGGGAGCTTTCGCAAAAGCAGCTCATTTTTTTATCTGCTGTAATGATTCCAATTGGTTTGTTAATCTTCTTTACAGGAGGACCAGTGCGGGGATTAGGATCATTGATTGTAGTAGTCGCTATAATGTTTTGGGTGTACCGATATGTGCTCAAAGGAGCTGCCAATTTCTTCCAAAAAAAGATTCTAAGCCGTCTAGAAAATGGCTATAAAAAATTCTTAGCTTGGGCGCTTGAAGGTAAAAAACCTATTGTTTTTGTTGGAAGTATTTTTCTACTTCTGATTTTTACTTTTGGTGCTTTTAGATGGTCAATGTCAACCAAGAGAACAAAATTTGAATTCTTTCCTGACAATACCCCCAACCAGATTATTGTCTATATAGAGTATCCTGAAGGAACCGATATTGAAAAAACCAATACCATTACCAAAGCAATTGAAAAACGGGTATATACCGTTATAGACAATAGTGAATACTTAGAAGGGGATAATCGTAATTTTTTGGTTGAGTCTGCTGTTTCTCAGGTAGGTGAAGGTGCTGGCAATCCTCAGACAGATGGAGGGAATAGTGCCGAGATGCCGCATCGTTCCAAAATTACGGCTACCATGCGGGAGTTTAAGTTTCGCCAAGGAAAAGACTCTGAAGTCCTACGGGCTGATGTGCAGGAAGCATTAAAAGGTATTTATCCTGGTATTGCCATTTCTGTAGAAAAAGATGCGGTTGGGCCTCCAGTGGGCTATCCTATTAATATTGAGTTGGAAGGGCGTGATTACAATAAATTAATTACCGCCGCTGAACAAATGCGCAATTTTATAAATGAAAAGAATATTGCGGGCATTGATGAATTAAAAATTGATGTTAATAAAGGAAAACCATCAACCAAGGTAGTCATAGACCGGTCTAAAGCAGGAGAACTTGGTGTCCCGGCAGGTCGGCTAGGCACACAATTACGCCGTTCCTTATTTGGCGAAAAAGCAGGCGTATATAAGAAAGACGGCGAAGATTATGACATTTATGTGCGCTTTGATGAAGAAGAACGTTATGATGCCTCTGCACTATACAATCAGAATATCACCTTTAGAGATCAATCAAGTGGTCGTATTAAGGAAGTGCCTGTTTCTGCTGTAGCTACTCAAAGCAACACCTCAACCTTTAGTGCTATTAAACATCGTGATTACAAACGCGTGGTGACTGTGTACTCGGCACTCGCTCCAGGTTATACCGACGCAGGAGCTATTGTAAGTCAAATTCAAGTAGAAATGGAAGAGATCAAAGGTGATCTTCCATCAGGTGTTGAAACAAACTATACAGGACAGATTGAAGAACAGAAAAAACAAATGGCGTTTTTAATGGGGGCATTTTTTGCGGGACTCGGTTTGATCTTTTTGATTTTGATTTTCCAGTTTAGCTCCATTTCGAAGCCAACAATTATTATGATTGCCATTTTCCTAAGCTTTATTGGTGTGTTTGGAGGTATATTGGCAACAGGATCCGCTTTTGTAATTATGATGACTATGATGGGTATTATTTCCCTAGCTGGTATTGTGGTGAACAATGGTGTGGTGTTGCTAGACTACACCCAATTGCTTATTGATCGAGAAATTGTAGCTAATAATCTTCCTGATGATGCATTGCTAGAAAAAGACGAAGTCAAAGCCATTATTGTTGAAGGTGGCCGTGCGCGTTTACGCCCTGTAATCTTAACGGCTATCACAACGGTATTAGGTTTAATTCCACTAGCCATCGGAATTAACATCAATTTCTCCACCCTATTTTCAGAGTTTGATGCCAACTTTTATGTGGGTGGTGATAATGTGATTTTCTGGGGACCCTTGGCCTGGGCAGTAATCTATGGCCTGATTATCGCTACCTTCCTGACTTTAATAATTGTACCATTGTTATTCTATATTGTATACAGGATCAAAATCTTTATTAGAATCAGAAAGTTAAAAAGAGCCAATAGAAGCACAATTCCTAGCGAACCTATTTTGGGTGGTTTACAACCTGCAATGAAAGGTAATTTATCAATAACTGCCTCAGCTGTTGATGGAGAATAGATACATTGCTTAAAAATATGACTAGTCTTAAAAGCCGAGCACAATGCTTGGCTTTTTTATGAATTGTTCCGTTAAAATTATCCAAATAATTTAGTAGCTGATGGAAAGCGTAATATCATAGATAAGAATAATCAAAAGCGAAAAAAAAATGAAAAAAGCGATTACTACCAATCTTGATAAGGAAAAGAATATAACTAGACGGTTTATAGAGCGCAGTTAGGCGTGTACTTAAGAATGAACAACTTAAAAACTCCTGCTAGTTATGTGGCCTCTGGAGATAAGAGCCTAATAGGATAAGTAAATCAACATACTACTTACAAGCAAGAAGGCCTCCCAGTTTTGGAAGGCCTTCTTTAATTTTCGAATAAGCTACATATCAATCAAAATCGGCATCTGATACACCCTCATTTACTTTGATTTCAGTCACCTCAAAATCAAAACTTTGAGTACCTAAACTTTGGCTAATTATCGAAGGAAACTGAATGCCATTCACTCCCTTATAGTTTTTATACTCTATTGCAGACTCTCTTGTTTGCCCTTGAGCCTCTTGGGTAGTTACTTCTTTGATTTTTAAACCTGTTGTTGTGCTATAATACACTTTTTTGTTTTCGCCTATTTTAAGCACATAGGCATTATCACCATTTATTGGTTCAATTTTTTCCAGTGTTGCTCCACCATTTAACCAATTAACTTCAGGAAAAGGAGAAGACTCTTCACGCATACGCTCTAAATCATCACCTTCGAGATCGCGTCGCTGTCCACGATTAAGTACATAACCGTTATTACCGTCTAACACCTGTTTTTGCATAGAGTTTCCACCAAATGATAAATCCCGTACAAATTGCTCTTTCACAGTGCGCTTAAGCTCTAGATTTAGTGTATTGCCTTGAATGGAAGTTTCTGCTATAATCAATACACTGTTTACGGCATCCAATTTAGCTCTGCCACCTATAGCATTGATGTAATCATTGAGTACAGATTGTACATTGACATCGGCTGGGATGGGTCTACTTATTTCGGGCTTAGTTGTGGCCTTACCATAAGTATCAAAAAATTTAACAGGTACTTTTTTACCATTAAATTCAACTTTTTGCAAATTATCTAATACTTCACTTGCTTTACCTGCAACTACAATCTGAGCATTTTCACCTTTAAATAGTTCTTTGGCTACACGCTGCACTTCATTTTTTGAGACACCATCTATCTTAGACAGGTATGTTTTATAAAAGTCCTTTGGCAATCCTGCACGCTCAATATTTAAGGCATAACGAGCTATTGTTTGGGGACTTTCTAAGGCCAAAACAAAATCACCCGTATACTTTGCTTTCGCATTTTTAAGTTCTTCATCGCTTACTGGTGTGCTCCCTATTTTATCAATTTCTTTTAATAGTTCTACCACCGAACTATCAGTAACCGCATTACGTACACTAGCTGTAGCGCTAAATCGTGACACTGTTTTTCTATCGGCATTAAAATTACTGTAGGAACCATAGGTATACCCTTTGTCTTCTCTTAGGTTTAAGAATAGGCGGGCTTCGCCACCTCCACCTAGAATTTTGTTGGCAATTAACGCCGGGAAATAATCAGGGTCTTTCTGTGTTAGGTCAAAGGTATTTTGAACAGCAACTTCAGACTGTACAGCATTATCCATATTGACAAAGTCAATTTCGGTGGTATAGGCATTTTCTGGTTTTTCAAAACTCGCTGCAGGAACAATACCTTTTTTCCACTTGCCAAAATTTTTCTTGACTAGCTTTTTTACGTCTTTGGTATTGACATCACCAACCACAACAAGATAGGCGTTATTAGGTCTAAAATAATTGCTATGAAAGGTCTTAATATCGTCTAACGACACATTATTTAAGGTCTCCTCTGTGGTAAATTCTCCATAAGGATGATCTTCTCCAAACGCCAACACACTACGAACCCGCCCTGCTATAGCCGCTACACTTTTTTCATTAGATTTTATACCTTCAATAGCGATATTCTGTTCTTTATCAAACTCCTCCTGAGTAAAATTGGGATTAATCCCTCCATCAGCTAGTAGCTCTATTAATCTTGGAAAATATTTAGAAAGTCCTGCGGCAAATCCACTTTGAGAACCAAAATTAATATTAGCTCCTAAAAAATCTACCTCCTCAAAATAATCATCTTTTGAAATGGATTGAGACCCTTTACCCAATAAGCTAGCAACAAGACCTGCAGTCCCTGCTTTATCTCCTTCTACTATCAAAGGGTTATCTATAGTAAGTTGAATAGATACTCTTGGTAATTTATTGTTTTCTACTACCAATACTTTAAGTCCATTCTTGAGCTCAAAAGTATTCGGGTCTTGCAAATTAATTGTTGGGGCTGGTCCTGGCTTAGGTTGTTGTGTGCGGTCTATTTGCGCTGTTGCAAAAAACGACACCGCAAGTGCACAAATACATAGAATATATTTTTTCATAGTACTTATTTTTTATTTTTCAGTTGTTGATTCTGGAAGATATTCTAAAACAAGACGCTGATTTTTGTTCAGGTACTTTTTTGCCACTTGTTGAATCTCCTCACGAGTAATTGATCTGTAAATGTCAATTTCGGTATTAATCAAGTTTGTATTGCCTTTATACAACATATAGTTTCTCGCTAAGGAGTTGGCAATTCCTTGGACACTGCTATTTGAATTTACAAATCTATTCTCAAACTTATTCTGTAGTTTTTGATAGTCTTTATCAGAAATTAATTCGTTTTGCAAACGATCAATTTCTTCATCAATTTCAACCACTAAATCATCCAGTGTGTTTTCACCTAGAGGTAATCCACCAACAAGATAGGTTCCATAATCTTCAAGACCAAAGTTAAAAGCAAATACCTGTAAGGCCTGTTTTTGATCATCAACCAGTTTCTTATATAGTCTTGAACTATTTCCATCACTTAGTATGGAAGAAATCATCTCTAATACATAGGCGTCACGCTCATTTTGTCCAGGAGTACGATAGCCTAAAAACACCGCAGGTATCTGGATATTGGGGTCGTTATAGGTCGCATGGCGCTCTTCGGTAATAGGATCTTCTTTTGCATTGACGCGTTGAATATCAGCTCCTCTAGGTATTGAGCCAAAGTATTCCTGTATCATTTTTTTTGTGCTAGGAATAGCAATATCACCTGCAACCACAAGTACCGCATTATTTGGCACATAATATTTTTCATTAAATCGTTTAAAATCGTCTAGTGTTGCACTTGCAAGATGTTCTAATGACCCGATAGTCTGCCAACGGTAGGGATGTTTTTCAAAAAGATTATTAAACACCTGTTCGATAAAATGACCATAAGGCGCATTGTCTACACGAAGTCGTTTTTCTTCCTGTACCACTTCTTTTTGAGTGTCTACACCTATTTGATTAATTATAGGATGTAACAAACGTTCACTTTCCATCCATAATCCTAGTTCTAAATTATTTGATGGAAATACTTCAAAATAATAAGTGCGATCCTGCGTAGTATTAGCATTATTGCGACCGCCATTAGAACTCACAATCTTAAACCAATCTCCACGTTCAATATTTTCAGTACCCTCAAATAATAGGTGTTCAAAAAAGTGCGCAAAGCCTGTTTTATTAGGTTCTTCATCCTTAGCTCCCACGTGATACATTACAGAAGTAGTTACCACAGGAGCTCCATTATCTTGATGCAAAATAACGTGCATCCCGTTATCTAAGTCATACTCCTCAAAAGTTACTTGTTGCGCTTGCACCCCTATAGCGACACTTAAGCACAAGCACATCATAATTTTTTTCATAATTCAAATTTTTAATTCTTAACAGCATATAACGCAAATCATACACTAGTGTCACAAAAGTCGGTAAAGAAGGGCTATTAAGAATCCTCCATTCTGTTAAAGCTTCGTGAAAATATAATCCAAAAAAAGGTATATAATTTGCCATTTTTGTTAAATTTAAAAACAATTATCAATTCATTGTTCTTACAGCAATATATACTATATTTGCACCCGCTTTACGCGAAAAAGTAAGTAATTATTTGAATTAATTGAAC
>CAZDFA010000025.1:0-25498 GCA_964504555.1 uncultured Flavobacteriaceae bacterium
TTACGATTAGGAACCAACTTACGTGAAATATTAGCTGATGAAAATGGGCAAGCCCGTGCGGTAATAATTGAAGAAACAGGTGAGGAAATTGCTTGTGATGTTGTCGGGCTTACTGCCGGGGTATCGCCTAATATCGATTTTCTTAAAGATACTGGCATTGAGCTAGGGCGTGGCATCAAAGTTAATCCAATGCTCGAGACAAGCATACCAGATGTATATGCAATAGGTGATTGCGCCGAACAACATGAAGGTATCAATGGCAGAAGGCCTATTGAAGCGGTATGGTATACTGGCCGAATAATGGGAGAAACAGTAGCTCAAACCATTTGTGGCAACCCAACAGCTTACAATCCAGGACACTGGTTTAATAGTGCCAAATTCTTTGATATTGAATATCAAACCTATGGCTGGGTATTTAGTAATCGTGGCAAACAAGATTGGGAGGAGCATTTTCATTGGAAACATGAAGATGACACCAAGTGCATTACAATTGCCACCCATAAAGAATCAGGAAAATTTTTAGGGATAAATACGTTTGGTATCCGAATGCGACACGAGATTTTTGATAAATGGCTAACTGAAGAACGTTCTACTGACTATGTCGTTGAACATTTAAAAGAGGCCAATTTTGATCCTGAATTTTACAAGCAATATGAACCCCTTATTAAAGGGGCGTATAATAATGCTTTCGCGAAAGCATAGAAAATAAAATAATTAAATTTTCTTCCGCGTAGGCAGAAGACTCAAACAATACAATCAACATATGCGAATAGACGGAAGAGATTTCCGCTTTCGCGGAAATTAATACATATGATACAACGCAATATGTCTCTCACTGGAGATGCATCTGATCAACTCAACACAACACAACGTATTGGTACAGCAATAGGTTTAGGAGGACTCCTCATCCTATTGCTTGCCACTTTTAATATTGCCTTGCAGCCAAAAGCACTTTGGCTTACTATAGCCTTAGTAGCTATTGCAGGAGGTACACTTCTATTTAGTCGAGGACTGTACAAAGACAAATTAGAAGGGATTAAAAACCACGGTGTATTTATTAAATCTATTTCCAGCAGAGGCTTTTGGGGCTGGATAGCCGGTATATCAGCAACAGGCTTTTATGTTATTCTATATTTCTATGCGGGCCTGTTAGGGCAAGGTCAAGGGATTGATGGCACTAACACAGGTCTTGTTGCTTTATTTGATCCATTAAGTAAAGTATTAACTGGTGGACAGGCGAGTCAATGGTTTGTATACGGTACATTGTATACAGTAGGTATCCTCGCTTTTGGAATTAAATTTATATGGAAATACAGACATAATAAATACCAGCAGTTGCGTACTATAAGCGTTATGTTTTTTCAAACTGCTTTTGCATTTCTAATTCCCAATTTGATGAGCCATTTGAACAGTGATGATTTTTCCTTACCGTTTTATGATTTTAAATTAATGTGGCCGTTGGATTCTTATGCGTTTGACAATTGGCGTATAGATCAATTTATCAACGCAGAAACAGTAGGTTTAGCCTTACTATTTTTTGCTATTGCAACTGTGTTTATAATTTCACCAATACTCACCTATAAATATGGTAAACGCTGGTATTGCTCTTGGGTTTGTGGCTGTGGTGGCTTGGCAGAAACTGTTGGGGACTCCTTTAGACAACTATCTGACAAGAGCATGTTTGCATGGAAAGTAGAGCGCTGGGTAATTCACTCTGTTATTGTTTTTTCTATGGTTACTACAATAGCCGTAGTATATACATACTTGGGTTATGAAGACAGAGGATATTGGTTAGATAGAAATGTCTTTTTAATTGGGTCAGCTATATTCTTCACGCTCCTATTTGCAGTTATCTGGTATTTCAAAAAAGATCAATTAGCAAAAGATGCACGCTATGGAGCAATAGGGTATTTGGTAATCATTCTTTCCCTTATAGTTATGCATTATACGAGTAGTGAAGGTACCTTATTCCTAATAGAAGACTATAAAATCAAGAAAGCTTATGGTTTCCTGATTGGCTCCATATTTTCTGGGGTGATCGGAACAGGCTTTTATCCTATTTTAGGAAATCGTGTTTGGTGCCGTATGGGTTGTCCTATGGCTGGTATTTTAGGCATACAGCAACGCTTGTTCTCAAAATTTAGAATTACTACCAATGGTGGGCAATGTATTTCTTGCGGTAACTGTTCTACCTACTGTGAGCAAGGTATTGATGTACGTGCCTATGCGCAAAAAGGAGAAAACATTGTACGCGCCAGTTGTGTGGGTTGTGGGGTCTGCTCGGCAGTATGCCCTAGAGGTGTACTTAAATTAGAGAATGGCCCATTGGAAAAGCGTATTGATAGCAATCAAGTATTACTTGGTGCAAACGTTGATCTTATGGATTATGTAAATGGTAAATAACCTTAGTTGAAATGATATATTAAAAGGCTATTCACTAGATGAGTAGCCTTTTTTCTTTTCATGATCCTGTTGTTTGATTTTCATCTATCCCTAGAATCTAAGGAGAAGCTAATCCTCTTTTTTATAGTCTTATTTAACTTCAGTTCGATATAAAAATCAAGTATGAGAAATCTTTTACCTCAGTATAGCAGGGCTTTACCGTAAAGAATTTTCGAAGCCCTGTCTGCCCCAGGCAGGCTTGGAGAAAATTTAGGAAAAGTACTGTGGTTTTTCGCTCAAGGCGAAAAAATACCTTGGAAAAAGGGTCTTTTCTTTTGATTCTGTTTGCTGCCGGACAAGCAAAAAATTGAACATAAAAGTTTAAAAATAAGTGCGTTAAGTTATTTATCGAAGAAGTTTAGATTATTTGAGAAAAAAATTTACGTCGAACTCATCTTATTTAAGATATCCTTGATAGACGGTTTTCTCTTCCTTTTGACAATAATCTCATAATACCGTATTAAAACCCAACAGAACTACTACACAAGTTTAACGCTGCAACACGTATTTAATCACCGGAAGTGCTATTAGAAAACCGTACCTAGATTGTGAACGTAGCTCACTCACGAGAAGCTTTTAATTGTAAAGCCAACTTTTAGAATATGGAATGCATTGATATACTTATAAAAAAGAAAAAGACCCAATTTACATTGAGTCTTTTTACTTTTATGAAAAAAATTACTTAGTAATTCCAGAGATCTTGCTCAATATCTCTAATACGTTCTTTTATACGATTAGACTCGAGTAATTGATTCAAAGCATTATCAGCAATATAATCTTTAACTAAACGATCACCCTGTACATTGTCATCTTTATAAATTACAGCATTAAAGCGTCTGCTATTTAACAAATGATCAAATGAAATTGGAGCCGATGTATTTCTACCATTAAAGGTTTTTGCTTCATGTAGGACCCATCGTGCTCCAGGGAACCAAATCCAGAATAACTCGATTGGCTCTGCATCAGGATCATCTAGGAAGTTTACATCTCCTGCAACAGGAGCGATCCCTAATAGCCTATACTTTAACTCACCTTGACGCTTATCAATATACCATAAGCCTCTAATTTTATAGGCCTGAATATTGTATGCGCTTATTTCACGCACATCAATATTATAGTCAGAAACCGTACCAGTAGCATTAAATTCTTCAATACCAAGATCTGTCGTATCCACCAACTTTAATGCAGCCTCAATATCTTTAAGTGACGTTTTCTCAGCAAAGTAAGGATCTGCATAGATATCATTAATACTTCCGTTTTTGATGTTTTTAATCAATACATCGTATAGAGATCTTCTATTAGTATCAATATTTAGGGTATCAACAGGGTAGTATAGCGGAAAATTAACACGCTCATCAAGATCAATGATCTCCCATGTTTGCTTTTCCCATAATACATCACGCTCTCCTACATAACCGTAGGGAAGCGGTCTGTCATTATCCTGCTCCAATTGCTCTAAGGTAGGTACAAACATTTCTTCCGGCACGGTAGCATTTAAAATATTGCGTTGCGCCCAAATGGCCTGCACACCACATAAAAGTAGTACAAACAGTATATTGATTTTACGATTCTTACTCATTTTAGTTAGGGTTTAATTGGTCAATTCAATTACAACTGGAGATACCTTTTTAAGGCGATATCCAGAGTTACCTTGAATCTTAGCATTGATATCAAAAATTTGTACAGTCGATCCACGCTTAGCTCTATTCAACGCTTTTTTAGCCTGTGCATTGAGCTTGTTTCCTTTCACCTGAACTGTACCTGCACCATCTGCCTTAAATTTAAAGCTATTAACAGCTAAATTTAATTCAAAGTCAAAATCTGGCAACATTGCACTTATCGGCGACTGCCCTAATGCTTGACGCGTCATTTTTGCACTTCCTACTTCTCCACGGATTGCTCCTTCAGGTCTTGGGATATCCTTAATACGGAAGGTAGCTCTATCACTTACGGGACCACCTCCATCTGGAAGATCAGCCGATACATTAATAGTAAGTTCTCGACCTTTTCCAGGGCGAATCTCATAAGAGCTTCCAGATTTTCTCTTTAATCCGGGAGCTGAGGCTTTTACTTTATTGTCTGCCACACCAGCAAATGAAATAGTCATTGGGTTAACTACTCCACGGTATACTACATTCATTTTGTCTGCTGCAATAGTAGCAGCATTAGGCTTATTAATCGTGGTGAATTTTTGATCCACAGCCACTTCAATTTCCTTACCATCCTGAGGATAATATAAGAATCCAGTAATCTTGTGATCCCCAACACCACCAGTGTTCACGCCTAATACTAATTTACCTCCATCAAAGCTTACTTTACTTTCTGGTATTGCTCTACCGTCAAGCTTAAGCTCAACACGTGAAGGCTTTGTAGACGCATCCACACGACCTAATGAAAGTACCCCATCAAAAGTAGATCCTGTATAATAAGCTCCTTTTGAAGTAGTCATTACAGTCTCATAGTTATCCAACTTCGCTAATTCTTTAAGATTACCTGATAATAACTTGGATAGCAACTCATTCTCTACAACTTTAATGTCATTTTGAAGTTGTGTCATCTTAGTCAATGAAGATATAGATGGGAAACCAACAAAGTGATAGAAAATATAATTTTTTCTTACACCTTCAGAATCAGGAATATCTTCTGTTGAGAAATCTGATGCGATTTGATCGGCCAATTCTTTATTATCTTCTCCAATCAAACTTACCATACCGTTACGGTAACTATCCATTTCGCTCAAAAAGCTTTTTCCAGCTGGTGATATTTCACCACCCTTGTAATAACGCTCGTCAAGGAATTGGGTTTTGTCCATTACCTCATAATCTTCTCGGTCTTCAATTTTATTCCCTTCAAAAATTGCCTCCTTCTCGGCCATTAGAAATTCATAAAATTTATTTGACAAATTTGAAGCTTGATCAGCTTTTTGTGCAGCCAAAGCAAACTCTTCATTTTCGTTAGCCTTTTGTCTAAGGTCATTTAATGCAAGATCATTTTTTGCTTCAAACGAAGTATTAGATCTTGTTAATTTTTCATTTATTGATCCAAACGCAGACAATACTTCTTTTGACATATTAAGTGCTAGCATAGCTATAAACACGAGATACATCAAATTAATCATCTTCTGTCTAGGCGTTTCTTTTCCTGATGCCATAATTTACTTTTTAAGTTAAGGTTAAGTACTATGTGAACTTCAATTAGTTCTTAGACATCGCAGAGAGCATACCACCATATACTCCATTAAGAGAAGAAAGGTTAGTTGCAAGATTTTCCATCTGATCTTTAAGAGCCCCAGCATTTGCAGCTACTTGCTCATTCATTTCAGCCTGACGGCTAGAAGATTCTACCTGTACTTTGTAAAGGCTGTTTAAAGATTCCATTTGCGCAGCAGCTAACGCCATCTCTTCACTATACTTTTTAGTAGAGTTCATAGCGTCTGCTGTAGGAGCCATACCTTTTGCAGCACCTTCAAAGTTTCTAATGCTATCACCTAGACTAGACATTAATTCTGAGTCTATTTTTGCTTCTTTAAGCATTTCATCTAATTTTTTAGATAAAATTCCTTCAGAACCTTGAGCATTCTCCTTTTTTTCAACGCTTGCACCACCTGCTAATTCAGGATATACTAATGACCAATCAAGGTCTGCATCAACTTTATCAAAAGCCGACACTGTAAATACTAATGCCTCTGTGACTAAACCTAAAATAAGCATAAGGTTTGCATAAGGCCAGTGCATGATTTTAAATAGTGCTCCAAGGATAACGATTGCTGCACCAAGGCCATACACCATGTTCATAAGTTTCTTTCCTGATTTTGACTTTGCCATAATAAAAATGTTTCTAGTTAAGTTAAATAATTGTTAAAATATAATTCGGGGTAATCTGTTAAATATTATCTCGGTGATTTATTCAGGTTCACCTTTTTATCTACTCCTAGATAGTCTTGAACGGTTCTAAAACCGATATAACTTCTAGCAGAATCTTGATATTCATAATCTCTAGTACTTACTTGTAGAAAGTAAGCCACATCCTTCCAAGAACCACCACGTATAACTTTACGCTTGTTTTGGGTATCATTTACATTAGGATTGATAGTAGAACTATAATCATAGGAGTTAGGGTCGTAAGAAGATGCTACCCATTCTGAAACATTACCTGCCATATTAAACAGATTGTAATCATTTGGCTCATAAGAATCTGCCTCTGCGGTATAGAGTATCTGATCTGCTGCATAATCTCCTCTAAGCGGTTTGAAATTTGCTTGAAAACAACCTCTATCATTTTTAGTGTAAGGTCCTCCCCAAGGGTAATCTGCACCCTCTAGACCACCTCGTGCTGCATACTCCCATTCAGCTTCACCTGGCAGTCTAAATCTGTTAACTTGATCTCTATCTCGTTGTTTTTGATAGTCATTTTTATAAAGTGTTCTCCATTCACAAAATGCTTTGGCTTGCATCCAGCTCACACCAACTACTGGATAATCGTCATAAGCAGAATGCCAGAAGTAATCATTATGCATAGGCTCATTATATGAGTATGCAAAATCCTTGATCCAAACTGTAGTATCTGGATACACTTTTATTTCTTCTGTTTCTATATAATCACTACGATCTCCTCCTCTTGTTTTGGCAGCTCTTCCTATATCTAGATATGTATATCTGAATAATAGTTTATCTACATCAATACTACGCTGCCCATTATAAGCCTCTTCTGCTGGAATATACATCGTATCCATTACTTCAGAATAATATTCATCTGGGAAATCTGAAGTATTCCATATAATATCAATGTTTTTATTCAATGGCCTACCTTCATAGCCAGTTTCACCTAGACCATAATAATTGTCATAATTATATTGTTCCCATGGAGTTCTATCTTCTTCAACACCATCATCAAAAGCAAACTCTCCTATTCCTCCATTACCTGGAGTTTCTCCAAGTTCATCTGCTAGTATTGCCAATTTAGTCCGTACTGTAGAATCTCGTACCCATTCAATAAATTGCCTGTACTCTGCATTGGTTACTTCAGTTTCGTCCATGTAAAAAGAGCGCACAGTTACAGTTTTTGTAGGGGCATCTTGAACTGCAGCAATATCATCACCACTCTTTCCCATGATAAAGGATCCTCCAGAAACTAAAGTCATTCCAAAAGGTTTTTCTGGATTCCATCGTTTGCCTTTTGCTCCAACAAGTTCTCCTCGATCTTGTTTACTACAGCTAAACAATAAAGCTATTATCGCAAAGGATGCAATAAGTTTTTTCATCGGTATTAGGTTAAGTTTTCTCGATTTAAGGCCGTAAACCTATATCTTTTTTTGCTAAAAAACAATTTTTTCTTACAAAAACCCTAAATCTTACATTTATTATTAACAATTAAACTTCGTTTTTTCGTCGCGCTTTATACCACCTTTCTGGTATAACTTGATCACAAGCATCAAGATAATCTTGATAGGTGCAAGGTAATAACGCTCGTCTTTTTAATTTATTATTCAAACCTAGAATAAAAGGGATTTCTATCCACCATCTTTCTGTCCTCATGCTCTTATAAAAAGTCAAAACATCCTCATTAATAGGCACTTGATATGTTTTGAAATTGCCTTGATCTAAAGCTAGACTTTCATTAGCCCTATAGTTTACACCTTCAATAAAGTACCAGACTACTTGAGCTAAAAGCATAGTGGCACCTTGATCTTGCCTACTATTATTACAAAATTCAAAGATACCAAAGACTTTTATTTTGTCACTTATACCTGCATATCTAGAAATAGCACAAATTTCTTTGCCACTAAAGCCATTTGGCTCTTTAGTGTGTAAGAATCCTAATGCCGAACTTTCTATTGCGGCTACATCCAAAGTAACAATATCTGCATCACGCATCATAGGTTCTACACAGGAAATATCTGCCACGGCATCTCCTAATCTTATAGTATCAAAATGCAATCGATCCAATAAATCTATCTCCTCCTGAGGATTAAAATAGGTTTGATAACCAATATTACAGTAGTTGAATAAGTTATAAGGCTTATCAACTATAATTTTACCTATATAGGATTGATGATCTATTTCTTTATTGGAATCTCCAATATCAAAACGAGAATCTACATTAAGTATATTCACCATTTGATCCAGCTTGTCAAAAGCTCTATATATAGGATAAGTCAGATCATGACTGCCTCCTAAAAAAACTGGTATGATTTCTTGCTTAACTAATGATTGCACTAATTGATTTACCGCAAAATAGGTGTCATCTACCGTTGCGCCTTGTTCTATATCTCCAAGATCTGCTATAGTAAGATGCCAGTTGCCTGGAAAAAGGCTGTACAATTCTTCTCGTATAGGATTAAAATCTAATTCTTGATGTAATAA
Source organism: uncultured Flavobacteriaceae bacterium (assembly GCA_964504555.1). GTDB lineage: Bacteria > Bacteroidota > Bacteroidia > Flavobacteriales > Flavobacteriaceae > Dokdonia. The sequence goes on from CAZDFA010000025.1 coordinate 8,805, forward strand.
ATAGGAGAGATCTCTCCTATTTTCCTTTATGCCTACAATCGCAATGTGCACCCCTTCTAAATCAGGGAAGCCTTTTTGCTGGGAGTGTATACGTATAGAATGCCCCAAAGCTTGATGATGCAATATCTGAATATGTGCTGCAGTTCTATCGGCAATGGGCAACAAGAAGTCCATGAAGATTTACTTTTTCTTGGTAGTGGTTTTTCTTTTGACAGTCTTCTTCTTAGGACCTTGCTTATCTAAAATATCCTTAACCTCTTCCAAGGTTAGCTTAGTAGCATCTACCGTTTTAGGTAATTCTATTTTGGTTTTCCCTTTTAATATTACTGAACGACCCCATCTCGCTTTTTCTACACGAATTCCTTCTTCTTCAAAATTATGAATGACCTTTTCAATATCCTTTCGTTTTTTGTCTTCAATTAAGGTCTCGATATCTGTGCCAGAAAGATTATCAAAATCATACTTTTTGTTAACATTGATAAACATTCCATTCCATTTAATAAAGGGTCCAAAACGACCAACACCTTTTTGCACAGGCATCCCTTCATACTCATATATAGGAGCATCAGCTTTTTGCTTTTCTTTTATAAGATGTATTGCCTCCTCTAATTCTACATTAAGCGGATTGGCTCCCTTTGGTAAGGAAATAAATTTTTTACCATGACGAACATAAGGCCCGTACCTCCCGTTATTGACCTGCACTTCAAGATCTTCGAAAACACCCAAGTTTTTAGGTAATTCAAACAGACTCATCGCTTCTTCAAAAGTGATAGAGCCGAGTTGTAAATCTGGAGTTAAACTTGCGAACTGAGGCTTCTCTTCATCCTCTACCGTACCAATTTGAACCATAGGCCCAAATTTACCTAAACGCACACTCACCTGTCTACCGCTAGTAGGGTGAGTACCTAAAACACGTTCTCCTACTTCCCTATTGGCATTTTCGGCAACATCTTCTACTTGGGGATGAAAGTCCTTATAAAAAGAACGCATCATATCTGTCCATTCCTTTTTACCTTCGGCAATTTGATCAAAGTTCTGCTCTACTTTAGCTGTAAAGTTATAGTCAAGTATGTTTTCAAAATGATTGACCAAAAAGTCATTCACTACCATACCTACATCAGTTGGCACCAACTTCCCTTTATCAGAGCCTACCATTTCAGTTTGAATTTTTTCAGTAATAACCTCATTGGCAAGCTGTAGGACATCATATTTTCGTTCTATACCGTCAACAGTTCCTTTCTCCACATATTTTCTATTTTGAATGGTAGTAATCGTAGGCGCATAAGTTGATGGTCTTCCAATGCCTAACTCTTCTAATTTTTTAACTAAAGATGCCTCCGTATATCTATAAGGAGGACGCGTAAAGCGCTGTGTTGCAGTAATCCATTTTACATCAAGCGAATCACCTTCCTTCATTGCTGGGAGCAGACCAGTTTCCTCAGTATCTTCATCATCACTACCCTCTAAATATACTTTTAAAAAACCTTCAAACTTTAACACCTCACCATTTGCGGTAAAATTAGAAGTGCCCGCAGAAGAAGCTATTTCTACATGGGTACGCTCCAATTGTGCCTCACTCATTTGCGAGGCGATCGCACGTTTCCAAATAAGTTCATATAGTCTAGCTTGATCTCTTTCTAAAGCAACGCTATGCTTAGAGAAATCAGTTGGTCTAATGGCTTCGTGAGCTTCTTGTGCTCCTTTAGCCTTGTTGCGATAGTCTCTCGCGTGATGAAAGTTATCACCATAAGCTTTTACTATTTCTGCCTGTGCGCCATTTTTTGCTTCCACCGAAAGGTTAACACTATCGGTACGCATATAAGTTATTAATCCAGCCTCATATAAACGCTGTGCCAGCGTCATTGTCCTACTCACAGAAAAGTATAATTTTCTACTCGCTTCTTGCTGCAAGGTGGATGTCGTAAATGGCGGTGCAGGCGATTTTTTAGCCGGCTTTTTAGTTAAGGATGCGACACTAAAACTAGCACCCGTATTTGCTTGTAAAAAACTTTGTGCTTCACCTTTATTTTTAATATTCTTGGTAATCTTGGCCTTAAACGTTTTGTTCGCGGTATTGGCAAATTGAGCATCTACTTTATAGGATGCCTCGGGAACAAATTTCTGGATTTCACGCTCGCGCTCTACCAAAAGACGAACAGATACAGATTGTACACGTCCTGCAGAAAGCCCTCCTTTTACCTTTCGCCATAATATCGGCGATAGTTCATAACCCACCAATCTATCTAAAACGCGCCGAGCCTGTTGTGCATTTACCAAATGGTAATTTATACTCCTTGGGTTCTCAATAGCCTTTTTAATAGCCGTTTTAGTAATCTCATGAAAAACAATACGCTTGGTTCGTTCTGGATCAAGTTTGAGTGCATTGGCCAAGTGCCAAGCAATAGCTTCCCCCTCCCGATCTTCATCACTTGCAAGCCAGACCATTTCGGCACTTTTGGCTAAGCCTTTCAGTTTTTTGACAATCTTTTTCTTATCTGAAGAAACAATATATTTAGGTTCAAAAGAGCCATCTACATTTACACCTAGTTCTTTGGCTGGCAGATCCGCGATATGTCCAAAACTACTTTCTACTTTAAAATCATTACCTAAAAACTTTTCTATAGTTTTTGCCTTCGCTGGAGACTCTACAATCACTAAATTTTTTGCCATACTCGATTTTTTTGGGAGTACAAAAGTATGTGAAAAAATTAATAGCCCTTTTTTCTTTTATAAAATTAACTAACAATAGGTCACTTTACGCGAAAAAGTATACTCTCAAAATGCACTGACTGGTCTTTAAGAGTGAAGCGGCAGCTTACTACCAATAGTAGCTATAGCGTCATCATCTTCGGTAAAACCAATAACATCTTTATAGATTAAATAGGCAGGAAGATAAACGAATGAAAGCGTAGCATAAATTCCAATAAAACAGGCGAGAATACCAATAATAGCAGCAACAATTCCTGCAACAACCACTAGACCAAATGTTAGCAACCACTTTTTGTTTCCTAACCTAAAAGCAACTGTATATACTTCCTTAATCGTGTATTCTGGATGATTAGCAAAAATGATATTAGCATACTGTAATGGAACAATAATATAAAAAAGTGGTAGTATAAAAAGTAGCGCTGCCCCAATCGCCAAACCAGTTTGCACAAGGCTAAAGAGAATTAATTTTTTTAGGTGAGGCTTCTTAAAAAACATGCCAAAGTTAACCCCAGACTCTTTTATGCCGCGTTCTTTGTTACGCACTAATCGATAAAAACCCAATTCCACGCCAATGGCAGCAATAGCCACAAGAAGAATAACAGCTAAGTATAGAATCATAAATAAAATTGACCAAATAATTACACCTATACTCGAACCATCTCCCTGCTCTAAAGTGGGAAACAAGAAAACAGATCCCATCATTGGGATATATAGGATCATCATAACTCCATACTGGATAACAATGCGTATAACTTGAAGCAATAAACCCTGCACCCACACTTTTTGAAATAACTCTATAGCACGACTAAATATGTCTCCGAAATCTAAAGAAGAGCTAATTGCAATTTTATCAAGAAGTTGACTAGCTGTTTTCATACACTACTAATGTACATTAAATCTTTGCTAAAAAGAAAACACCGTATTTATCAACCAAACCATACTGCCACTTTGTCATAGTGTTTCTTAAAATGTATCTTTGCACGATACTTGACCTTTAATTGTGCATTTCATTATATGGAAAAGATAATTGACGAACAAAAACAAGGTACTTCTTTAGTACTGGAAAATGTAGCTACCAATGAAAAAAAATTATTCATTGAGAGTTATGGTTGTCAGATGAATTTTAGCGACAGTGAGATTGTTGCATCAATTCTAAAGGAAAAAGGCTATAACACAACCCCAAATCTTGAAGATGCAGATCTTGTTTTAGTAAATACCTGCTCCATACGCGAAAAGGCAGAGCTTACCGTGCGCAAGCGTTTAGAGAAATACAATGCTGTCAAAACCAAGCATAACCCCAAAATGAAAGTTGGTGTTCTAGGTTGCATGGCAGAGCGTCTCAAAAGCAAATTTCTAGAAGAAGAAAAAATTGTAGATCTCGTGGTTGGCCCAGATGCCTATAAAGATCTGCCCAACCTTTTAGAAGAAGTAGAAGAAGGTCACAATGCGGTAAATGTTATTCTATCAAAAGAAGAAACCTACGGTGATATTGCACCAGTGCGATTGCAAAGCAATGGAGTGACTGCATTTGTATCTATCACTAGAGGTTGTGATAATATGTGTACCTTCTGCGTAGTGCCTTTTACTAGAGGTCGAGAGCGTAGTCGTGAACCGCAATCTATTATACAAGAAGTCAATGATCTTGCCATAAAAGGGTTTAAAGAAGTGACTTTATTAGGTCAAAATGTAGATTCTTATTTATGGTATGGTGGTGGACTTAAAAAAGACTATGATAAGGCCACAGCAATGCAACAAGCAACAGCCGTTAATTTTGCTAATCTACTTGATCAAGTAGCTCAGGCTCAGCCCAAAATTCGTATTCGCTTTTCTACTTCCAACCCACAAGATATGACCATGGATGTGATTGAAGTTATGGCCAAGCGTAGCAACATCTGCAAGTACATACACCTTCCTGTTCAAAGCGGAAGCAACAACATACTAAAGGCCATGAATAGGCAACATACTAGAGAAGAATATATGCAGCTTATAAACAATATCAGGAAGCGTATTCCAGATTGTGGAATTAGTCAAGATATGATTACCGGCTTCCCAACTGAAACAGAACAGGATCATCAAGACACCTTAAGCCTTATGGAATATGTAAAATATGACTTTGGCTTTATGTTTGCCTACTCAGAACGACCAGGGACGATGGCAGAGCGTAAAATGGAGGATAATATACCATTAGCGATTAAAAAAGAAAGACTAGCAGAAGTAATTGCACTACAACAGGAACATTCGCGCTACAACACCCAAAAGTTTATCGGTAAAACTGTTGAAGTCCTCATAGAAAAATCCTCTAAAAAAAGTGATACACAATGGAGTGGTCGTACGACACAAAATACCGTGGTTGTCTTTCCAAAAGAACACTACAAAGTGGGTGATTTTGTGATGGCAAAAATACAAGACTGTACAAGTACTACCCTAAAAGGAGTAGCGGTAGGTTACAGTGACAACAACTAATTAATGAAAAGAAGGGATTTTCGCCTTCGCGAAAATATATGGAAGGCATACAAACAACAAAACAGCGATTTGGCATTATAGGAGATGATCCTAGGCTTAACCGCGCCATAGAAAAAACTATTCAAGTTGCTCCAACAGATATTTCGGTACTCGTAACAGGGGAAAGTGGAGTTGGTAAAGAAAGTATCCCACGAATTATACATTCTCTCTCACATAGAAAACACAATAAATACATCGCAGTGAATTGTGGAGCTATACCAGAAGGAACTATAGATAGTGAACTATTTGGACACGAAAAAGGAGCTTTCACTGGGGCAACTTCCACGCGAAGTGGATATTTTGAAGAAGCAGATGGCGGCACTATTTTTCTAGACGAAGTTGGAGAATTACCACTTCCTACACAAGTTAGATTACTCCGCGTTTTGGAGAATGGAGAGTTTCTAAAAGTAGGTTCTTCCAAAACCCAAAAAACAGATGTTCGTATTGTAGCCGCAACCAATGTCAAAATGTTTGAGGCGATAAAAAAAGGCAAGTTTCGAGAAGATTTGTACTATCGTCTAAGTACGGTAGAAATAAATTTGCCCCCGCTTCGGGACCGTAAAAATGATATTCATTTATTGTTTAGAAAATTTGCTTCAGACTTTGCTCTTAAGTATAAAATGCCCGCAATTCGATTGGATGAAACGGCAGTTCAGCACTTATTGAATTACCGCTGGAGTGGGAATATACGCCAACTACGCAATGTAGCCGAACAAATATCTGTGCTCGAACAAAATCGTGCTATTAACGCGCAAACTTTGCGCAATTATTTGCCTGATGTCGGAACACAACTGCCTGCGGTAATCGATAACAAAGAAAAAAGTGATTTTTCTACAGAAAGGGAAATTTTATACAAAGTACTCTTTGATATGAAGAGCGATCTTAATGATCTAAAAAAGCTCACTTTAGAACTAATGAAAAGTGGCAATACTGACGATGTACAAGCCGAGAATCAATCATTAATTAAAAAAATATATGCCGAGGACAAAGAGGAGCAGCCTATTAAAGACACCTTAGAAGTGTTACAAATTCCTGAACAAGCAACAGCTACTCCTCCTCAACCAGAGCCTGTTGAAGATCGCTATCATTTTGCTGAAGACATACAAGAAGAGGAAGAGCCACTATCCCTTCATGATAAGGAATTGGAGTTAATCAAAAAATCATTAGAACGCCATCGAGGCAAACGCAAGGCAGCGGCTACAGAGTTAGGCATTAGCGAGCGAACTCTGTATCGTAAAATCAAGCAATACGATTTGTAAAAAAACGTATCTTGCTTAACCAATTTTTAACACCACACTCACGTTAAGATTCATATGAAAAATAGTTTTTTAGTTGTTTTAAGTTGTGTACTTCTTGCTTTTTCGGGTTGTGGAATTTATAAATTTACTGATGTTTCTATAGATCCCAACATCAAAACATTTCAAGTAAATTTCTTTAGAAATGAAGCGCCTATTGTTGAGCCAGGATTGGATAGAACTTTTACGTTTGCATTACAAGATCGCATACAAGATCAAACCAATCTAACCCTTACCAATGCCAATCCAGACTTGATTTATGAAGGAGAAATTGTGCAATACTTTATTGCGCCTCAAGCTGCCACTTCTAACGACCAAGCAGCTCAAAATAGAATAACTATTGGTGTAAATGTGCGATTTACCAATACCTATAGAGAAGATGGTGAAGAAGATTTTGAGCAACGCTTTTCTTTCTTTTTTGACACCCCAGGAACAGCTCTGCCAACTGGAGCAACCCTTAACGCAGCAGTTGAAGAAATTTTTGAACGTATAACCCAAGATATTGTAAATGCATCCTTAGCCAATTGGTAGTGAACAAATCAGAATTTACATACCTCCTAGAACACCCTGAACAACTTCAAGCTAAAGATGTCAATGACCTCCAAATTATTTTGGAAGAATATCCTTTTTTTCAAGGCGCCCACGCTTTGCACTTAAAAGGTCTTAAAAATCAAGAGAGTTTTACATACAACAAGGCGCTTAAAGTGGTCGCGGCTCATACCGCAGATAGAAGCGTACTTTTTGACTACATCACCTCTCCTGTTTTTGAACAAAATGCAACCAGTGAGGCCATAAAAAATCAAGAGCTCTATTTATTGAATATAGCGGTTAATCAACTAGAAGATCTATCCAAAACAGTAGTGGTTGAAGAACAAGATAATGCTTCAAAAATTTTGGATCCGAATCTCTTTATTCCTAAAACAAATGAAGAAAAAGTACAATTAGGCAAGCCGCTGCATTTTGACAAAACAGAAACGCACTCCTTTATAGAGTGGCTACAACTCTCTTCTATTAAACCTATTAAAAGAGAAGAATCTCAAAATGAAGATGAGAAAACAATAACTGCAATAGAAAAGATAGAGGTTAAGCCAATTCAAGAAAACACTAATTACAAATCACGCAAACTTGCCCTCATTAATTCCTTTATTGAGGCCAATCCAAAAATTGAAATTAAGACTCCTGTTTCACCTACAAAAAAGAATCTAGCAAAAGAACAATTAATACCGGCTGAAGCCCTGATGACAGAGACTTTAGCTAGGATTTATATCGAACAAAAAAACTACAAAAAAGCCAAGAAAGCTTACCGGATTTTAAGTTTGAAATATCCAGAAAAAAGTGGTTTCTTTGCAGACCAAATTCGCGCAGTAGAAGAATTGGAGTTAAAAGAAAAACAATAAGTTATGGGAGCAACATTTTATATATTCCTAGGTTTAATCATCTTAGTAGCGTTTTTACTAGTAGTTATTATTATGGTGCAAAACCCAAAAGGTGGCGGTCTATCATCCTCCTTGGGTGGTGGTGGTACTCAACAATTAGGTGGAGTTCAAAAAACCACAGACTTTCTAGATAAAGGTACTTGGGGATTGGCTACTTTATTACTAGTGCTTATACTTTTAATAAACATTCCTATTTTTAATAGAATAAATACGGCAGGTTCTCGTGTTATTGACGAAAATGCGGCACCAGTAGAGCAAGTTGACTTGCCTGTAGATCAGACTACCGATACACCAACTGAATAAAAAGATAATTATAAGATAATCTATAAACAAAAATGCCAGTATAACTGGCATTTTTGTTTTACTGTAAATTTGTCAGAGTACTACTATTGGCATACTTTCTGCCTAAATGCTAGCAGAAATTTCAATAAATAATAATCCTAAAATACGAGTTAAAACATGGCTTTAAACATCAAACCTCTTGCAGATCGCGTAGTGGTAGAACCCCTACCTGCTGAGACCCAGACAGCCTCAGGTCTTTACATTCCTGATTCGGCTCAAGAAAAACAACAAAAAGGTAAGGTAGTAGCTGTAGGCCCTGGTAAAAAAGATTACAATATGTCAGTAAGCGTCGGCGATACGGTATTATATGGTAAATACTCTGGTAGTGAATTAAAACTAGATAGTACTGACTATATAATTATGCGAGAAGACGATATTCTTGCGATAGTATAAGTATAAATTAAAAATAACCATAAGATTTCCGCTTTCGGGGAAATTAAACACACATAAACATGGCAAAAGACATAAAATTTGACGTTGAAGCACGCGATGGTATTAAACGCGGTGTTGATGCATTGGCAAATGCCGTAAAAGTAACCTTAGGCCCTAAAGGGCGTAATGTAATAATCAGCAAATCATTTGGAGCGCCACAAGTCACTAAAGACGGGGTAACCGTAGCTAAAGAAATTGAGTTGGAAGACGCTCTCGAAAATATGGGAGCACAAATGGTAAAAGAAGTAGCTTCAAAAACCAATGATCTGGCTGGTGATGGTACTACCACCGCAACCGTTCTTGCTCAAGCAATTGTTAAAGAAGGACTTAAAAATGTTGCTGCAGGTGCTAATCCTATGGATCTTAAACGAGGTATCGACAAAGCTGTAGACGCTATTACTTCAGACCTTGAAAAGCAGACAAAAGAAGTTGGAAGCTCTAGCGAAAAAATAAAACAAGTAGCTGCCATCTCGGCCAATAATGATGAAGTTATTGGAGAGCTAATTGCAGAAGCTTTTGGTAAAGTAGGTAAAGAAGGAGTAATCACTGTTGAAGAAGCAAAAGGAACAGAAACTTATGTAGATGTTGTTGAAGGAATGCAATTTGATCGTGGATACCTGTCTCCATACTTTGTGACCAATAGCGAAAAAATGCAAACAGAATTGGATAGTCCTTATATCCTATTGTTTGACAAAAAAATCTCAGCAATGAAAGATTTGCTACCTGTTCTTGAACCAGTAGCACAAACTGGAAAACCATTATTAATTATTGCCGAAGATGTAGACGGAGAAGCCCTAGCTACTCTTGTAGTAAATAAATTAAGAGGTGCACTAAAAATAGCTGCTGTTAAGGCTCCTGGTTTTGGTGATCGTCGTAAAGCAATGCTAGAAGATATTGCAATTCTTACAGGCGGTACGGTCATCTCAGAAGAGCGCGGGTTTACCCTTGAAAACACAACTATAGACATGTTGGGTACTGCTGAAACAGTTACTATTGACAAAGACAATACTACTGTGGTTAACGGTGCTGGCGCAAAAGATATGATTACTGCAAGAGTAGGTCAGATCAAATCACAAATAGAAACTACTACAAGTGATTATGACCGTGAGAAACTGCAAGAGCGCCTAGCAAAACTTGCTGGTGGTGTTGCAGTACTCTATGTAGGTGCTGCATCTGAGGTTGAGATGAAAGAAAAGAAAGATCGTGTAGATGACGCATTACATGCAACTCGCGCTGCAGTTGAAGAAGGCATTGTAGCTGGTGGTGGTGTTGCTTTAGTTCGCGCTAAAAAAGCATTAGAAAAAGTAAATGCCGAAAATGATGACGAGACTACGGGAATACAGATTGTAACTCGCGCTGTTGAAGCACCATTACGCACTATAGTCTCTAATGCAGGAGGTGAAGGTTCTGTAGTAATTGCAAAAGTGATAGAAGGCAAAAAAGACTTCGGTTACAATGCAAAAAATGGCGAGTATACAGATATGCTTAAAGCAGGGATTATTGATCCTAAAAAAGTAACACGAGTAGCTCTGGAAAATGCAGCTTCAGTAGCTGGTATGATTCTTACTACCGAATGTTCTTTAACCGACATTAAAGAAGATACTCCGGCGGCAATGCCTCCAATGGGTGGCGGCGGAATGCCCGGAATGATGTAATACACAAATTATATCAATACCTTATTAAAGCCTTCATTTTTTGTAATGAAGGCTTTTTCTTTTGTTAAAGCAATGACAAATAGTCTACTACTCCTAAAAATAATCTAATTTTACAGGAAACAATCTTCTTGGAATACCAGAAAAAAAGTAATTCTTTACAATCCTAAAGCAGTTTTTTTTGATATGCCATTGGCGCTTCTAGCTATTGGGTCAACCTTAGATTCAGAACAATACGAGGTACTTATTATTGACGGGCGTTTAGAAGAAAATCCTATTGCTACGATAAAGAAACACCTCGCGGAGGCCATCTGCTTTGGTGTCACTGTTATTACCGGTGCACCTATTAAAGATGCTTTATCCATTTCAGAAAAAGTAAAAAGCATAAGCCCTGAAATACCCGTAATCTGGGGAGGATGGCATACATCCCTTTTTGCCAAAGAACCTATTCAAGATCATGACTTTATTGATATTACAGTATAAGGGCAAGGAGAAGCAACTTTTAAAGAGTTGATTGATCATCTTGGCGCTAATAAAGAGCTTGATCAAATAAAGGGGATAACCTTTAGAAATGGAGATGAAAGTAAAAAGAATTTTCCGAGGCCTATTGTTGATATGGATACCATGCCTCGTATTAATTATGACCTTATCAATGTGGAGGCCTATTTTGAAAAGAAAGGTAAAAGACAATTTGACTTTATATCTTCTATTGGATGCTTTTTCAGATGTACATTTTGTGCAGATCCTTTTGTTTTTCAACGCAAGTTTTCGGCTATCTCTCCAAAAAAGATGGTTGATGATCTTGAATATTATCAAAAGAAATATCAATTTGATGATATTAATTTTCAAGAAGAAACCTTTTTTACATATGCAAAGTGCATTCAAGAATTTGTAAAGGAAATACTAAACAGAAATCTACAATTCACCTGGGCAGGCACTATGCGAGCAAATCAAGGAGAGCGACTATCTGATGAAGTATGGCTGCTTGCAAAAAAATCCGGAATGCGCCGACTTCTTATTGGAGTAGAATCTGGCTCGCAAGAAATGATGGACTGGCTTAAAAAGGATATCAAAATTACGCAAGTCTTCTATTGTGCAGATAAGTGTGCCAATTTAGGCATTGATGTTATTTTTCCATTTATCGTTGGGCTCCCCAATGAAACAGATACGAGAATACGCGAAACTGTGAAAACGATAAAAAATTACGCTCTAAAAGCAATGGCTTTGATACTCCAATATTTCACTTTAAACCATATCCAGGTTCTCAAATAACACAAGAGGTCGTAAAACAAGGCTATAAACTTCCTCAAAAAACTGAGGAATGGGGAGATTTTGATTATGTTCGTTCCTCAGGACCTTGGGTCAATCCTCAAAAGGAACGATTTTTTGAAGCATTTAAATTTTATCTCAAAGTAGGCTATGGTAAACCTAAAGGACCACTTTTATATCCGCTACGTAAGCTTAGTCAGTGGCGTTGTGAACATGATCAATTTAAATTTCCTATAGAGCAATTACTCATAAATAAGCTTAGACCTTCAAAACAGCTTTCATAAAAACAATTACGATTCAACCCGTTATTTTTTAAACATATCAAATTATAGATTAAATATAGGTTCTATGACATGTATTTAAACCTAACAGCACCTAATACTAAACTTTTCTTAAAAAAAAACAAATAGCTGTAAAGATTGCTAATTTCATCGACTATCTAGTACTTATATTAACAACTTTTTATTTCACAACCTGATTTACTAAGAATAAGCTAATAAACACATGAAAAAAACTACTGTACTGTCTATTTTTATTGCAGTTGGATTTATCGCTATTTTGGCGTTAACCACTACAACTCAAAAAGAATCTATTCAATCTGCCGAAACTACTCTATTACAGCCTCATGTTAATGGGGAAAAAAAGGAAAAAAAATCAATTGAAGAAAAATATCTCAATACTATTGAAAGAGCAGAATTTGAATTCAATCTTCGCAAAGATCCTAATACAGGGATTATTTCTCGAGAACAATTAGATACAGAGTTAGCAGCTGCTTTAGAAATTCAAAATAGTATCGCAAGTCGCAACTCTAGTAACAATTATGACCCCAGAGGCCCTTCTAATCTTGGTGGCAGAACAAGAGCGATAGTGGTAGATATTAGTGACACTACTGGCAATACCCTTATTGCGGGTGGTATAAGTAGTGGTGTATTTAGAACAACAGATGCAGGAGCAAGCTGGACTCGAGTTTCATCTAATGATGATATCCATAATGCCTCTTCAATTGCTCAGGATCCAAGACCAGGCTTTCAAAATATTTGGTATTATGGCACGGGAGAGTTTACTGGAAATAGTGCCACTCTAGGTGCATTTTTTTTCGGTCAGGGAATATGGCGTTCTGAAGATGGCGGTATTTCTTGGGAAGTGATTCCTGCTACCACTTCTACTTTTGAAGCATTTAATTCTACTTTTGATATTGTATTTGATCTTGTTGTTAATCCAATAAATGGTGATCTTTTTGCGGCAACCGCCAACTCTATACAACGTATAGATTTTGAAGATGGAACAGTCACAAATCTTCTTACAACAGCTGGAGGAGCTGTAGATTTTTTAGATGTTGCTGTTGATGATGAAGGAAGGGTATATGCCGCTATTGATGGTGGTAATGGCGCCAATGGCGTATATCTTTCTGAAGATAATGGAGATACATTTGACCGTATAGCTCAGAATAACGACCCTCCTGGATTCTTTTCAACTGGGCGAACTGTCATAGCATCTGCCCCTTCAGACAATAATTTTTTATATGCAATTTTCGACAACCCTGGTAACAGTGCAGCAAATCAAGTAGAAGCTGATTTATGGCGTTACAACCGCGCTACAGATGAGTGGACCGAATTTACAGATAGAATGCCTAATTTACCTGGAGGCCCTATTGGCGGTATAGATCCTTTTGCAATCCAAGGGGGGTATGACCTCGATATTGCAGTAAGCTTTAATGATCACAATCGCTTGGCAATATGTGGAACAAGTGCTTATATAATTCAAGATATCGAAAATGACCCTACTTTTGAAATAATAGGGGGCTATGATGGTGCTGCTACGGCAATATATAATACTCCAGGTGGCGATTCACATCACCCAGATGTCCACGATTTAGCATTTAGTCCTTTTGATAATCAAGTATTTTATACAGGATCTGATGGAGGAGTGCATAGAACTGATAATGTAGACGCAGTTACAGATGGAGCTGAGGTAGATTGGGTAAACCTCAACAACAATTACCAAACTTACCAATATTATGATGTTGCTCTTGAACCTTTAGAAGGATCAAACTTTGTTCTTGGTGGAGCGCAAGATAATGGTACCACAGGTGGTGGGGATAATGTTGGTTTACCTGACAACACAGAAATGGTAATGGTAGCTGGTGGCGATGGAGTTTCTGTTGCTATTGGAGATCGTCCAACTGATACAACTTTACAATTTTACTTTGGTACGCAAGGTGGTAACATGCTAAGAAATAATTCTGGAGCCTCTATAACACCAGCAGGTTCTCCAGGCAGTCTATTTGTAACACTGTTTCATCTAGATGAAGATAACACCAATACCATTTATTATGCAGGACAAAACCAGTTGTTTAGAAGTAATAATGCTCCTGGAGTAACTGCAGGCACCTGGGATGCTTTAGGAGTAATCCCTACTGGCCAAGTCTTGCGTTCATTTGCAACGACACGTGGTGAATATGATCCAAATTCAAGTTATCTTTTAATTGGTGGTCAAAATGGTGGTGTTTTTAGAGTTGATGATCCTCAAAACGTAACTAGCCTTACGGGTAATGCAATCAATATAACACCTGCAGGAGCATCTACTGCAGGTGGATCTATAGTGAGCGCGTTGGCCGTACATCCTACTAATCTAGATATAGCCATAGCCGTTTATTCCAATTTCGGCATTCCTAGTATATATGTTACCGAAAATGCTACAAGCGCTGATCCTGATTGGACGCTAGTAGAGCGTAATTTGGCTCCTTTCTCTGTGAGATCTGCTCAGATCTTGGAAATGGACGGGCAAACACAATATTTTGTTGGTACAGCCAGAGGGCTTTACAGTAATCCAGACCCGCTAACAACAGATTGGGTTGCTGAAGGCGTAGGACAAATAGGAATACCAGTAGTAGCAACACTAGAATATAGACCTTCTGATAATAGATTGTTGATAGGAACACATGGCAATGGTATGTTTGAGACTACTGCTACACCTTTACTTTCTACAGATGATTTTGCAGATGAAGTTGTACAAAATGGTCTCGTCGCTTTTCCAAACCCAGCTAATAATGAATTAAACTTTCAAGCTGTAGGAAATGGTATTAGTATGAACGCCTATCAAATTGTGGATTATACTGGACGTGTAATTGAACAACAATCTCTTGATGGTGTAATTCAAAGCACCTTAGATGTATCCAACTATAATTCTGGAATTTATTTCTTACGAGTTACAACTCAAAATGGACAAGAAATAGTAGGAAGATTTATTAAACAATAAATCCAAGACTCTTATAAAATAGAAAAAGGCGCCCATTGGCGCCTTTTTCTATTTTTAATCTTGGCCGAATTAATATCTAGGCGTATTAAATTGCTTGGCTTTAGACAAACTAAGCTTATAATATTTTAATTCATTTCTTTGTTTATATGCAATTACAACTTCTTCTTCTCCAAGTTGAAAAGGAATATCAACCTCAGGAGTGGCCTTTTTGGCAACCGTGGCATCTGGAAAATCAGACTCACTATTAGAGCCATCATCTATTGTCGCGTAGTACCTATTTGAATCCCCACCATCAAGTTTCACAATCCACTTTTTAAAGAATACACTATCCAAAACAATGTCGCCTAGGCTTTCATCAAGGGTCAAATTAATGGTATAACCTGCTCCTCCTCCTTTAATACCTGCAGTCCAGCGTTGATATTCGGCTTTTTCAAATTTTAAAGCATCTTGTTTTTCAAGACTAATTTTTTGTCCTCTGCAACTGGATAGCAATAAGGTACTTAATACCACAAGCATTGATATTGTTTTCATATTAATTTATTTCTATTCTTCTAAAAGCTTTTGTGCGTGTGCAATCGCACCTTCCATTTGTGTTTTAAGTTCATTAACACTCTTGGTATATTCATTTATAAGATTGGTTTTATCTTCGGTTATTGGCTTTCTACCCAATAGCTCTTCGGTATCAAAATCTTTGGCAACCAGCCCCATCCAACTCATCATTGCTTCATTGGCGTCATTTAGCTCCTTTGCGACTTCAATAGATTTCGGATCATCAAAACTTTCTAGCTTTTTCTCTAATTGCGCTATGTGCCCCATTTTTGGCATGAGCTCATCGTGAATGGCCATAATTTCCAGCATAGGCGAATGATCCAAAGTGGTCTCCTTCTCTTCTTTACACGAAAGTGAAATAAGTACAGCTATAAACACTATGGTACAATAAAATCTCATCATACTATCCTCCCAAAGGTACAATCTAGCTTTTGGTTTGCGTCTTTAAATAATAATAAAAAGCAGGGATTAACAAAAAAAGCAATAACGGCTGTATTAAAAATCTTCTTATATAAAATAATGATAAATAGGATTGTCCATCTGTAATGTTAACAAGCATTATGCCCAATACTACTATAAGAATTACTAAACATAAACAGTACAATACCAGTGTAACTCTAAGAATGCCATTGTCTTTAAAAAATGCCCAAATGATGAGCAAAGAAAAAATCATATTTGCCCCAAAACGTAAGGCAACATGGATAAGATATTTACCCAAGACTAGATCTGGTAGAGCTTTACCTTGATACGCTGTCTTAAAAAATGCCAATAATGGATCATAAAACAGTTCGCTTTCGCAAAAGCGTATAAACGCCAATCCTAGAAAGCCTAAGAGGGCTAAACCTATACGAGCTACTTTAATTCGCATTCGCTGTTTTTTGATAAGATCGCACCCAACCTAGCCAAAGTAGCAATACACTACCATAGATAATTGCAGGAAAAATAGTCCCATGGAGCACTTCACTATATGCTGGATATTCATGTATACCTACCGTTAATAGCGCTATACGTACAATATTAATCGTATATATAAGTGCCATACCGGCAAAGGAATATAGCAATGTTCTGCGCCAACCTCCAAAGAAAGAAATCATAAAAGCAATGAACAAAATAATAACGCTTACTGCATTACAACCTTCTACGATACGACCCAAAATTTGACCATCTATACTTAAAGTCATGGAAGGATCAATAGTGCTTGGCTCAATGGAGGCGTTGTAGCCAAAACCTGCTATCAAAAATTCACTTTG
>CAZDFA010000026.1:0-25400 GCA_964504555.1 uncultured Flavobacteriaceae bacterium
ACCAGAAGCTATTGAAGAAAATATTGGAATAAGTAAAGACTATAATAATTTTGAATTGCGTAAAGCAGTGGGACTGCGCGATGTGGTTAAAGCACACCGTATTGCCAATTACTTTGAACAGAACCCGAAAGACAATCCGCTGGTATTGACCATTGGCACCTTGTTTGGTTTTTTCTCCCAGATAATGCAGTATCATGGCTTACCCTTAAAAGATAAAAGTACCGTAGCTAAAACCCTGCGTATTAATCCTTATTTTGTTGATGAATATGCAACAGCAGCGCGCAACTACCCTATGAAAAAAGTAAGCAAAGTTATTGCGATGCTTCGCGAAGCAGATATGAAAAGCAAAGGCGTTGATGCCAGCTCGTTTGCAACATCAGATATTTTAAAGGAAGTCTTGGTTGGGATAATGGGGTAGTCTAAAGTACTTGCTCTAACAAAGGCGCTCCTTGCTTCAAGCTATACACTTCTTTAAGGCCTAAATTCATTAAAGTTTCTGCTGCAGTTTTACTACGCATTCCCGATTGACAAAAACAAATAATGGGATTATCCCGATCTAAGTTGCTCGCTTGATCTGCTAATTGCCCCAGCGGAATTTCTTGAGGGTGTAATTGGTGCACTTTTGGCTGCTCGTGTGGTTCTCGTACATCGATAAAGACTGCATTTTTCAATTGAAATGCTTCGTCAAAGGTGATGGTTTGTATGGAAGGATTGAGTCCACAAAACACCTCGTAGTTAAAGCCTGCAAAGCCATCCCGATTCGCCAAAACCTGATCTACTAATTCTTGATTACGAGCTATTTTTAACGTAGTAGTTCTCACACTCAAAGCATCTACTAATAACAAGGTGCCTGAAAGCGTTTCTCCAATGCCCAATATTAATTTTAAGGTTTCGTTGGCTTGAAAACAGCCTATCATACCTGGTAAAACCCCGAGTACCCCAATTTCACTGCAGGATGGTGCACTGCCAGGAGCAGGCGGTTCAGGAAATAGGCATCTATAGGTCGGGCCGTTATTATAATTAAAAACAGAAACCTGACCTTCAAACTTATAGATTGCCCCATAAATCAAAGATTTATTGGTTAAAACACAAGCATCGTTTACCAAATAGCGCGTCGAAAAATTATCAGAGCCATCTACGATGATGTCATATTCTGCAAAAAGGGGTAATGCATTTTGGGTAGTTAATCGTTCAGCATAGGTATTAATAGTAATTTCAGGATTTAAATCTTTAAGTCTCGCTGCCGCTGCTGTGGCTTTGTTTTGGCCAATAGCTCGCTCTCCATATAAGATTTGGCGGTGCAAGTTGGATCTGGAAACCACATCATCATCAATAATGCCAATAGTGCCTACGCCAGCTCCTGCCAGATATTGCAAAATAGGACAACCCAATCCACCAGCACCTATGACTAGCACTTTAGAAGCTTGAAGTTTTGCCTGTCCTTCTTTCCCAATTTCAGAGAGTAGGAGTTGTCTGCTGTAACGTTCGGTGGTTTGTTGATTCATATTTCAAGCAATACCGCAAGGTACTTTTTACCGCGGACTTAGCCAGTGTTTTACCCAAAGTTTAACGGCTATTGTGTCACCAAATCATCTTGATTCCTGAAGACCAATTTATTGTCAAAAGCATCTAATAATATGATACTATCCTTATGAATTGTGCCTTTGAGTAGCTCTTTGGATAGTGCATTGAGTACTTCTTTCTGAATGGTTCTTTTTACTGGTCTGGCTCCATATTCTGGTTGGAATCCAAGTTCTGCAATGTGTTTAATCGCTTGTTCAGTAGCATCTAAGGTGATATTTTGGTTTTGTAGCATATTAGAAACTCCTTTAAGCTGCAGCTTTACTATTGCCGCTATATCTTTTCGCGAAAGCGGAGTAAACAGGATCATATCGTCTATGCGGTTTAAAAATTCCGGACGTACTCGTTGTTTCAGCAAGGCAAGTATGTCTTTTTTTGCAGCCTCCATAGCCGTATTAACATCAGGTATGGCTTCAAACTTCTCTTGAATGATCGTGCTGCCCATATTGGAAGTCATAATAACAATGGTGTTTCTAAAATCTGCAGTGCGGCCTTTATTATCGGTCAATCGGCCTTCATCCAACACTTGTAGCAACACGTTAAAGGTATCTGGATGTGCTTTTTCTATTTCATCTAAGAGCACTACAGAATAGGGCTTGCGACGTACTGCTTCAGTAAGCTGACCTCCTTCATCATAACCCACATATCCAGGAGGCGCTCCCACTAGCCGACTTACGGCATGACGTTCTTGATACTCACTCATATCAATACGGGTCATTGCATTTTCATCATCAAAAAGATAATCGGCTAGTGCTTTGGCGAGTTCGGTTTTTCCAACTCCTGTTGTTCCCATAAATAGGAACGAGCCAATAGGTCGCTTTTGATCTTGTAAACCTGCCCTGCTGCGACGTACAGCGTCACTAACTGCTGTAATTGCTTCTTCTTGGCCTACAACACGTTGACCTAATTCTTCTTCAAGATGTAAAAGTTTTTCTCGTTCACTTTGTAGCATTTTGGTAACAGGAATACCAGTCCATTTGGCAACTACTTCTGCAATATCTTCTTGAGTTACTTCCTCTTTGATCAGTGCATTTTCTTGTTGATCAGCAAGCTGTTTCTGGAGGCTTTCCAGATTTTCTTGTTCTTGTTTTATAAGGCCGTATCGCAATTCGGCAACGCGGCCATAATCGCCATCGCGTTCGGCGCGTTCGGCTTCTAGTTTATAATTTTCAATATGTTGTTTGCTTTCTTGGATATGGTCTACAACTTCCTTTTCGCTTTGCCACTTGGCTTGAATTGTATTGCGTTCTTCCTTGAAATTGGCCAAATCTGCTCGTAGAGATTTGAGTTTGGTCTCATCTTTTTCTCGTTTTATGGCTTCAATCTCAATCTCAAGTTGCATTATTTTTCGATCCAAAACATCCAACTCTTCAGGCTTTGAATTGATCTCCATACGCAGTTTGGCTGCAGCTTCATCCATAAGATCTATAGCCTTATCTGGTAAAAATCTATTGGTGATATAGCGTTGCGAAAGCTCCACCGCCGCGATTATTGCCCCATCTTTGATACGTACCTTGTGATGGGTCTCGTACTTATCTTTAATACCACGTAAGATAGAAATAGCACTTTCAGTATCTGGTTCGTCCACAAATACTTTCTGAAAACGACGTTCTAGAGCCTTGTCTTTTTCAAAGTATTTTTGGTATTCATCTAGGGTAGTGGCACCCACTGCACGTAACTCTCCTCGTGCTAATGCAGGTTTTAAAATATTGGCAGCATCCATTGCTCCTTGACCACCACCTGCACCAACTAAGGTGTGAATTTCATCAATAAAAAGGACGATATCCCCTTCACTTGTTGTTACCTCCTTGATAACAGATTTAAGCCGTTCTTCAAATTCTCCTTTAAACTTAGCGCCTGCTATTAGGGCTCCCATATCTAGTGCAAAGATTTGTTTGTCCTGTAAGTTTTCAGGAACATCACCAGCGACAATTCGATGGGCCAGACCTTCGGCTATAGCTGTTTTACCTGTACCTGGTTCACCCACCAAAATTGGATTGTTTTTGGTGCGTCTTGATAAGATTTGAAGGATACGACGTATCTCTTCATCGCGACCAATGACTGGATCTAATTTTCCATCTCTTGCTAAGGTGTTTAGATCTTTTGCATATTTCTGGAGGGCATTATAGGTTTCTTCTGCGCTTTGTGAAGTAACCTTTCGACCTTTACGCAATTCATGAATTGCCGATTCCAAGTTTTTTTGGGTTACCCCTTGATCTTTTAGTACTTGGGAAATATTGTTTTTCGTTGAGAAAATGGCTAATAATAAATGTTCTATGGAGACAAATTGATCATCCATATCTTTAGCTAAAATATTAGCCTGATTAATAGTCTTGGCTCCTGCTTTTGAAAACATAATATCACCACCAGATACTTTTGGAAAGCTATCTATTGACTTTTTAACGATTTGATCTAACAAGGAAATATTGACATCTAGTTTATTGAGTAAAAAAGGCAAGACATGCTCATCAGATTGGAGCATACCTTTAAAAATATGTTCATTTTCCAATTGTTGATGATCATATTCTTGAGCAAGCTGCTGGGCTACTTGAAGCGCTTCTTGTGCTTTTATTGTAAAATTGTTTACGTTCATTTCATTTATTAATTGGGGATTTCCTTAAAATTGGTCAATTCTCATTCCAAGTTATTTAATGGGGCAAATTGACATTGTATCATTGAAAATATCTGACTTATTGACATTTAAAGGTATAAAGGAATATGTTTTTAATTATGTTTACTTTTGAAAAAAAAAAGTTCTATGGGTATTTTCAATAAGTTATTCAACTCAGGAGAAGGACAAACTGAGAAAAAGGAAACACCTCAAGTCCCTTGGAAGGTTTTAAACAGTATCCAACAGTTGGATGAAATAGAAAAACAATCTAAGACGAAGCCTGTTGCCATTTTTAAGCATTCAACGACTTGTGGTATTAGTAGTATGGTAATACGTGGCTTGGAACGGCAGTATGATATTCCAGTTGAAGATCTTGATTTGTATTATTTGGATTTAAAAGCTTTCAGAAATGTGTCCAATGAGGTCGCTGCACGGTTTCAAGTATGGCATCAAAGTCCGCAACTCATTCTCATTAAAAATGGACAAACTATATACCATGATTCTCACGGAGCTATAGCAGTTGAGGCTCTAAAAGCTTATTTGTAGTATATTAGTTACTTTTTATCCATAGAAATTTTACCGGCTCCCATCAAACCAATGGCAAGGAAACCAATAAGATAAAGCAAGGCTCCTTCTTTGGTGCCAATAGGGTCATTAGCATGTACAATAAGGGCAGCTACAGCCATCGCAATTACAGGCGGGATACTAGCTAGTCTAGTCTTAAAACCGATAATTATTAGGATTGGGCAGACAAATTCTGCAAGAACCAAAAGTATAGAAGACAAGGTTTCTCCGATACCAATAGGATTACCACCAAATGCCAGATTACCTTCCAGAAGACTCATAAATTTTCCATATCCATGGGTAAGCATTAGTGCAGATATCCCCCCACGTAATATTAATAGACCTAAATCAAAATTTCTTTTCATTGTTATATTTTTGCTTGTTGGTTTAAAGGTAGTTAAAATAGGTTTTAGTAGTATTGCTATTTGATCAAAGGTTCAAAAACAGGTAGCCATTTGATTTATTTGGGAAGCACTATTTTTTTTATTTTTTATGTGTTTTTTAAATAGAATTCGGTTTTGGTGGAAATTTAATAAACAACCAGACCAAACGGTTTTGATATTTATAGCTTTACGACATTACTTGTTTGATCTTCGGTTCAAATACAGGTAACAGTTTGGTAGCCACTTCTCCAAAACCGATACGCGGATAATCTTTCTTTTGACAATGGCCTCTAATGATTACGGTATCCTTATCTTCAATAAACTTTCGGTCACCACCTTCTTTGAGCTTCACAGGCTTTTCTCCCCGCCACGATAATTCTAACATAGACCCATATGAATCTGGAGTTGGTCCAGAAAGTGTACCGCTACCCATCATGTCCCCGGAATTTACAGGACAACCATTCACGGTGTGGTGTGCCAACTGTTGGCTCATATTCCAATACATATATTTAAAGTTAGACTGGCAAACGGTAGTTTCTTTTTTGCCTTCTGGTTGAATAGCAACTTCCAATTGGATATCAAAGCTCTTTTTCCCAGAAGATTGCAAATAAGGCAGAAGCTCTTTTTTAGGTTCTGGCCCCTCTGTACGAAAGGGTTCTAGCGCATCCAAAGTGACTATCCAAGGAGATATGGAAGAAGCAAAGTTCTTTCCTAAAAATGGCCCTAAGGGAACATACTCCCATTTTTGAATATCGCGTGCACTCCAATCATTAAAGAGAACCAAGCCGAAAATATATTCCTCAGCTTCAGCTACACTAATTGATTCTCCAAGGTGATTTGCAGCAGTCGTAATAAAAGCCATTTCCAGCTCAAAATCAACTAAGCGTGAGGGACCAAAAATAGGCTCGGATGCCCCATTAGGTAACTTCTGTCCTTGTGGTCTATGAATAGGAATTCCTGACGGAATGATAGACGAGCTTCTTCCGTGATAAGCAACTGGTAAATGTAGCCAATTGGGCATTAAGGCATTTTCTTTTCCTCGAAACATCGTTCCTACATTGGTGGCGTGTTCAATGCTTGAATAGAAATCGGTATAATCACCTATTTGCACAGGCAGTTGCATTTCTACTTCATTCATTTTAAAAATGACAATATCACGATGGCTTTTATATTCGCGCAAAGCGCTATTACCGCTATCAAAAATTTCGGAAATACGGTTGCGAACAAGTCGCCAAGTTTTGCGTCCGTCGGCAATAAAATCATTGAGAGTGTCTTGTAAAAATATATCATCAGTTAGTGGGATGCCATCAAAATAGCCTAATTGATGTAAAGCACCTAAGTCTATAGCATAATCACCTATACGGGTACCAATGGTGATTACATCATCCCGTGTTAAAAACACTCCAAAAGGGATATTCTGAATGGGGAAATCTGTGTTTTTAGGTGTTTCCAGCCAAGTGGTTTTATTGGGATCGTTAGTTGAAAGGGACATGATATTTCTTGATAAGGTGTTGGTAAAATTGCTACTCAAATATAGGATTTATCATAATGCACGCATAAGAATATCTTATTTTTGATATTCCTTTTATAAACCAATTTATATGCAACGCGATACTTTAATATTTGATCTTATTGATAAAGAACATAAACGTCAAATTAATGGTCTTGAATTAATAGCTTCAGAGAATTTTGTAAGCAATCAAGTACTGGAAGCGGCAGGTTCAGTGTTGACCAATAAATACGCAGAAGGCTATCCTGGTAAGCGGTACTATGGTGGTTGTGAGGTGGTTGATGAGGTAGAGCAACTAGCCATAGATCGTGCAAAAGAGTTATTTGGAGCTACTTGGGCTAATGTGCAGCCTCACTCTGGGTCACAAGCCAATACGGCTGTTTTTCACGCCTGCCTCAAGCCTGGGGATACTTTCTTAGGGTTTGATTTGGCACACGGTGGTCACTTAACCCATGGTTCTCCTGTTAATTTTTCAGGAAGGTTGTATAATCCTGTATTTTATGGAGTAGAGGAAGAGACAGGGGTACTTAATTATGATACTATTCAGGAGATCGCTTTGCGCGAAAAACCAAAAATGATTATTGCAGGAGCATCAGCCTACTCAAGGGAAATTGATTACAAACGCTTTCGCGAAATTGCAGACAGTATAGGAGCAATTTTGATGGCAGATATTGCACATCCAGCCGGTCTAATTGCCAAAGGTATTTTGCAAGACCCCTTACCACATTGTCATGTGGTAACAACGACTACTCATAAAACCTTGAGAGGACCACGCGGAGGAATGATTTTAATGGGGAAAGATTTTGATAATCCATTCGGCATCACATTAAAAAGCGGTAAGCTAAGAAAGATGTCTTCCTTAGTTGATAGCGGGATCTTCCCGGGCAATCAGGGAGGACCTTTAGAACATATCATTGCAGCCAAGGCTATTGCATTTGGAGAAGCCTTGACAGATGAATTTTTGCATTATATGGTGCAAGTCAAGAAAAATGCCGCAGTAATGGCACAGGCCTTTGTAAATCTTGGATATCATATTATTTCAGGAGGAACTGATAATCATATGATGTTAATAGACCTACGCAATAAGAATGTAACAGGTAAAGCCGCCGAAGAAGCTTTAGGAATTGCCGATATTACGGTTAACAAAAATATGGTGCCCTTTGATGATAAGTCGCCCTTCGTTACTTCTGGAATACGTATAGGTACTTCGGCAATAACAACTCGAGGACTTAATGAGAACGATATGGTAACAATTGTGAACCTTATTGATGACGCCATTAGCAATCACGAAAATGAGACTCATTTACAAACAATCGCTGGTAAGGTTAATGAACTGATGGCAGATAGACCGTTGTTTGTAGGGTAGTAGTTAGTTTTATCTGGAATTTTGTTTATTCTCATTTATGCGTTGAATAAAGCTA
This sequence comes from uncultured Flavobacteriaceae bacterium, assembly GCA_964504555.1. GTDB lineage: Bacteria > Bacteroidota > Bacteroidia > Flavobacteriales > Flavobacteriaceae > Dokdonia. Next base: position 8,071 of record CAZDFA010000026.1, read on the forward strand.
TAAGCTGCTCTTTGCAATTTTCCTGCTCCGGTAAAACCAAGCTTCTTTATTATATTCTTTCTATGTGTACTTACCGTAGCTTCACTAATAGTTAGGATTTCTCCTATTTCTCTGCTAGTAAACTCCAAGCCAATAAGATTGAAGATTTCATTTTGTCGATTTGAAAGATTTTTAGAATACGATTCTTGTTTTATGAATCGGTCTATTACGTTAATAATCTTGTCAATTAGTTGTGGCTGCATGGCAATAGCTCGATATGCCTTTATAACTTGCAGAGTTTCTGCATTAGTCAGTTTTTTATTTTGGTGCTTGGCATGTTTTATAGTTTTTAGAAGTTTTTCGGCAGTAGTCATAGTACAAAACTACTCTAGAAACCCTGGTAGTAACATACCCTTAATGGGGTATTTATTGGTTTGACTAACTAGAACTCATACTTTTTCTCAATGGCATATTTTAAAAGTTCTCCTTTACCACTAAGACCAAGCTTGCGCATCATATTTTTGCGATGTTTTTCTACTGTAGACACAGCTGTAAAACGTATTTCGGCAATCTCTGAAGAGGTTTTATTTTGAGCAATGAGCTTTAAGATGGCCTGCTCACTTTTAGATAATACGGACTTTTCTAACTTGGTCGCTGCATTATTAGGATCAATTAGATCTGAATGAATATCCTTATCATAATATACTTTTCCTTGAGTTACGGCTTCTATCGCTTTTAATAACTCATCTAGCGGACTGTTCTTTAAAATATAGCCACTGGCACCTGCTTCTTGCATTTGCAGGATCGCTTGGTTCTGATCAAACATAGAGAAAGCAATGACTTTTATATGGGGAAATTCCTTTTTGATAATCTTTGTAGCCTCGATGCCATCAATTTTTGGCATACGTATATCCATAATCACAACCCTTGGCTGATTAAGACGAACAATATCCAATATAGTTTCGCCATCATTTGCCGTACCGATAATACTGATGCCTTCTTCATATTTTAATAGCAGGTCTATTCCATCAATAAGGGACTGATGATCTTCGGCTATGGCGACTGTTATCATTTTTTGGTTATTGGGTTACTGAGTTATATTACTAAGTTAATAAGTATTTCAAGTTTCAGGTTTCAGGCGTAAAGTTTACTATTCACAAGTATTACAAATAATCTTCAATTTTCAATATTTCCTCAAACCTAAACCGGTACATCAATCAATACCGTTGTCCCTTTATTAAGAGCACTGTCTACCTCCATAGCCCCTTCTAAGTGCTCAACACGACGTTCAATACTACCTAGACCTATACCGTCTTTATCTTCCAATTTGCCTACTTTAAAGCCTCTGCCATTGTCTTCCACAATGATACTCAGTGTATCCTCATGTTGGGTCAAAGAAATACTGGCTTCACTAGCCTGGGCGTGTTTTATAATATTAGTGACTAACTCTTGTACGATTCTAAAAATAGTAATTTCCAGATCATTGCTGAGGCGTTTGTCTAGGCCAAAATCTTGGACAGAAACAGCGAGATTAGTGCCACTTACATTTTTGGCTAAACGTTCAATGGCAGGAAGGAGACCATCTTTAGCCATCACACCACTATTTCGCTCGTGTGCAATGCTGCGTACTCTTGAGTAAGCATCTCCAATAAGAATATGAGCTTTGTCTAATAATTCTTCTTTTAGCTCGGTCTTGCTTGCATTTTTTTGCATGGTACCCAAATGCATTTTTATTGCGGCAAGGGTACTGCCAATACCATCATGTAAATCTCCAGCCAAGCGCTGTCGTTCTTTTTCCTGACCGGCAACCATCGCGTTAATGGTAGTGACTTCTTGCTCCTTTAATATTTGAGTAGTTTTTTGGATTTCCAGCTCACGTTCTTGCTCAGCAATACGTTGTTTGCGTTTAGTGTTTCGGTAAACCAAAAAGGCAATGATGGAGCCTAGTAGGATTGTTGAGCCCAGCCCTATAATTGCCTGTCTTTTTTGGGATTGTTCCTGTAGAAGATCATTTCTTTGCAAGATCAATGTCTTGTCTTTGGCTGCAACATTAAGCTTCTTATCTAGATTTGCTATTTGGGCATTAATTTCTCCATAACTAATTTTTCTATCAAGATTGAAAGCCTTATTCAAAAGGGTGTATGCGCTATCATATTTATTTTGAGGTCTATAGAAATAATGTGCTTTGAATTTATAAAAAGTAATTAAATTTTTGGTACTATCACTTTCATTAATATTTTCATAAGCAAGAGAAAGTGCATTCTCTGCCTCTATATCTCTATGATTTTCAATCATTACTCGACTATAATCTAAATACGCATTGAATTTAGATTCCTTTAAATAAGGGTAGTTAGGTAATTGAATTACCTTATTTAAGTGATATTCTGCTTTATTTAGATCATTTTTTGTCCAATAATGAATACCCAATATTGAATGTAATTGACCTCGTATTCCTTCAGAATATTTTTCATTATGATGAGAACTTGTCATTACAATTAGTTCTCCTAGTATTTGAAGATTATTTCTGTTTCCACTAGGGATCCGGCCTTCTTGTAAATATTTATGAATTCTAATCCAAGTGGTATCAATTAAATTAGTTGCCAATTTTTCATATCGCTTAATGTAGATTTCTGGATTGGCTTTGGCTTGGATATTTTCACTCGTGTAAAACCTTAAAGCAGCCAATAGGCTTAATTTCTGTAAATTAGCATTATTACAAGAGAGAGCAGATTGATAAGATTTATCAATAAACGAAGTTAATTCACCATCACGTTTGTTATAGAAAAGAGCGTTGTAGGCATATAAAAGCTCTTTTAGACCTACTTGAAAATTATCTTTCACTGGAATTTTTTCAAATAATTCAGATTCTTTAGGTAATTTAAATGATTGATTATTACCTGATTGGTATAATTGCTGGTACAGCAACTTTAGCAGATATTTTGAATCAGATTTGGAATTGTTTATAAGTGAATCAGCTTTTTTGAAGTCTAAAGCAACTAAACTTTCCAAAATAATATTTTCATTTGAAAGACTCTGACTATTTAAAATCAGATAATTAAAAGTGAGGCATACAATCAAAAAGCATCTATTATCAAGAAAGTTACTATTTAATTTAATATATTTCCAAAATCTCATCTTTATTTTGTCTATAAGCTAAAAATAAAAAAGACTTCCATATTAAAGAAGTCTTGACCAGCATATTATTATCTAATCCAACTACAGCACAAAGAGCTGCGATAAGCGTTGTCTACAAATAAGATTCCCGTCTCGAGGTGAGATCTTAGAATTATCAGATGATTCTTTATCTATGTTGAAATCTCCTATTTGCCTAAGTGCGATTAAAGAACCATTTCTAAAGAAAAATTCATGATCAAAAACACCATTTTCAATTGGTCTATGTAATTTACAATCCATTTTTTGTAATTCATTATAGGTATGTCCTGAAAGTGATACAAGTTCACGCTCAACCTTGAAAAACTTAACATTTGAAAGATTTATTCCACTAGCATTTTTCTCAATATCCACTTCAAAATCGGACGGTCTGAAATTGGAAATAGGTGCTTGAATGGATATTTTTAAAACTAGACAATTCTCGTTAAGGTGACTACCAAGTGATAGTGTTGCTGTGCGAATTAAAAGGTTATAATGCCCTTTGTAGTTTGCGAGAATTAACTTTATAGAATCGACTTTATTGTTTTGATTTCTAAAAATTTTACCATGTATGCCAAAGAAAGTGCCGTAAGCTTGAGAAGCATAAATGTTTTGATAAACGTCTTTAGTATCTGCGCCTATTACGACATTGCCGTAATACATTTCATTTGTGGTGCTCATAATTTTATTTTGGATTAAACAAATACACAATAAAAAAAATGGCTATGGCTTCACTAGCCTTAATGCCTGTCCAAAGCATATTGCCATTATCATCTGAATTATCTATACTTATAGAACCTGGTAAAATAATGCTTATAGCAGCGCAGGAAAGAGCCACAATTACTCTTATAATACCAGTTAGTTTTTCAAATTCTTTGTTTTTTGATTTTAGATATACAAAACAAAGGATGATGGATAGTATACCTAAAAGCGCAATCACAATGTCGGGTATCATATCCTTTAATCCTTTTTCAACATTAAGTATTGAGTTTAACAAAATCATACCCCAAAAATGTATTTATTATTTCTTCAAAACCATACCGACTACTGGGTATATTTTCAGTATAAACTATAAAACGAATAAAAATTGGAAAAATAAAATCAGTAAACTACCTGAAAATAATATGAAGGGAGGGGGTGCTTTGCTTTGTGTTTAGAGCCTCCGTATTCGCGGAGGTTATTTGAGCAGGTATTTAATCCCAAAAAGTAGTGCGATAAACACAACAAAACCAACTAACACCCAATTACTTCCTTTATAGCTTGTCTGGTGTAGTTTACGGTCTTTATCATAGGAGAATATCATTAGGGCAACAAAACCAATAACAAAAATAATTGCAAAAATAAGTTGACCAGAAGTAAACATTTTGTGGTATTTTGGTTTAGCAAAAATACGATAATCGTAGTGTTAAACTACCTGTGAAATGCGGCTTATGATATACCCGTTTTCACAGGTGTTAAAATTAAATTGTTTCCTGCATATGTGGGCATTACTTATGAAAAAAAAACTCGCAGCCGTTCGCTTATTTCACAAAACCTATGGATTAGGCATCCAGGAACAACCTACTGCCCAACTCGGGGAAGATAAAAACCTTTTGCGTTATAAATTAATGCGGGAGGAAAATGAAGAATACCTAGAGGCCGCTAATGCTGGTGATTTGGTTGAGGTGGCAGATGCTTTGGGAGATATGCTATATATTCTTTGTGGTACTATTCTAGAACACGGCATGCAGTACAAAATTGAAGAAGTTTTTAATGAGATACAGCGTTCTAATATGAGTAAACTTGGAGAAGATGGTAAACCCATTTATCGGCAAGATGGCAAAGTACTCAAAGGACCAAACTACTTTAAACCTAACATTAAATCAATTTTGGATCAATAATAATAGTTTTAAGTGATTTTGATCCCGATAATTATCAGGGGTAAAATTGTATTGTAAATACTAATAAAAAAACCGTCTAGTAGATAAACGGTTTTAATTATGGTGTTATATAATCTACTTTATTCCAATTTCAGTCCAAGTTTTTGCATCACCTTCACTGTTAAGTCAAAATTAGGGTCAGCATAAGCTAGAGTAGTACCTCCTCCTGTAGTAAGTACTTGAGTGTATCCTTCGGCAGAAGCTATCTCATTTAAAGCTTCTCCAATTTTGGTATATAATGGTTTTAGCAATTCATCTTGTTTGATTTGTATCAATTGATTGCCATTATTCTGAAATTTTTGAATATCCTGTTCGGCTTCAATTATTTCTTGCTGTTTTGTCTTTTTAACATCATCTGATAATCCTGCTTCACTAGCCTGATATGCTTTTATCAAGACGTCATAAGCATCTAATTTTTTCTGTAATTCCACTTGAAGTTCTTCATTGTAAGCTTTAATGCCGTCCTGTACACTAGCTAATTCAGACATTTTGGTAATAATAAGTTCTGGATCAACTGTACCAACTTTGGTCTGCGCAACTGCAGTGCCAATAACAAGTAATATTATAAGTGTAACTATTGTCTTCATAATTCTTTGTTTAAAATGCAATTTGAGCCAGCAAATATAGCATATGTTACCAATATTCATACCAAAATGGTTATTGATAGTGTTGTCCTCTATGAGGTTTTAACGCATCGCGCACAGATTTCATTTCTTCAGGGTTAACCACCAGATAGGCGAGGTGATGAAATTCTGAAATAGTTTCAGTTCCTGTAATAGGGGCTGTAATAGCTTCTGCCAAAGCATACTCATCTAAATGTTTTTGATGGTGAGTGGCAGTCTGTTTAGCAGCTGGCCCTCTAAAATCCCAGATTAATTTAATACGTTGCACACACAAATTGATTTGTTTGCAAATTTAAGCAACTACAAATGCATGATTACCTATTGATTTATGACTTGCGTAGCCTGTGCTAATTCTTATTTTTGCAGCAATTCTGCGAGTACCTATGAATAGAAAAAAAATAAGCTTTAGTATTGTTTTGATTATTGCTTTGCAATTTGGCTGGGCTCAAAAAGATAATGCCACACTTTTCACAGTCAATGATGAAACAATTACTGTCAAGGAATTTAAGCGGGTTTACCAAAAAAATCTGGAACTCGTCCAAGAGGAAGAACAAAAAGATGTGGCTTCATATTTGGATCTTTATATAGACTATAAGCTTAAAGTTCAAGAAGCCTATCGCTTAGGCCTAGATAAAAATACAGCATACAAAAAAGAGTTTGATAAATACCGTAAACAATTGTCAAAAGGTTATTTAACCGATGTAAGTGTTACGGATGCCCTGATAGAAGAAGTTTATCATCGTACTTTAGAAGAACGCAATGCAAGACATATACTGGTACAGGTCAAGGCCAATGCAAGTCCGGAAGACACCCTTAAAGCACTGGCAAAAATAAATGAAGCTAGAGATAAAATCGTAGCTGGGGCGTCATTTATACAAACGGCAAAGCAGTATAGTGAAGATCCTTCGGCAAAGACCAACGGTGGTGAACTTGGGTGGTTTAAAGCTTTTAGGATGGTATATCCTTTTGAAACTGCCGCCTATGCTACTGCAATTGGGGAGGTTTCACTACCATTTAGGACGCAATTTGGCTATCATATTGTCCAGCCAACAGCAAGCCGACAAGCGCAAGGGCGTATTAAGGTAGCGCATATTATGGTGGCTTTGCGCCAAAGCGATAGTACAATAAAACCTGAACAACGCATACAAGAAATAAATAGCCTAATCACTCAAGGAAGCTCTTTTGAGGAATTGGCAAAACAGTATAGTGATGATAAACGTTCTGCAGACAATGGCGGTGTTTTATTACCCTTTGAGCGAGGGCAATTGAGTAGCAAAGCTTTTGAAGAAAAATCATTTTCCTTAGCTAAAGGTGAACGCTCAGCCCCTTTTAAAACCGAATTTGGATGGCATATAGTTAAGCTTTTAGACAAGTTTCCTGTTGGTTCTTTAAAAGAAGAGTGGTTAAAATTGGAGGACAAACTAAAGAAAGATGCTAGAGCTAAAGTGATTTCAGATTCACTTGCCATTAAGCTACGAGCAAAGTATGCTTTTCAAACCAATCCAGAAATTGCGAGCTATTTCACTACTATTTTAACTGATGCGGTAACGGAAAATAAGTGGAAGGTTGATACGCTTGATCCAAAAATGAAGACCGAGGCGTTTAGTATACGCGATATGCTGCTGACCTATGAAGATTTTGGCAATTATCTTGCAAAAAAACAGTTTCAATTCAAAAACTATCCCAGTAAGAAGGAATTTGCTTTAGCTAAAATAAAAGATTTTGAAGATGAACAAATCAAGAAGTATCACGAGGCTCATTTAGAAGAAATTGACCAAGATTTTGCCTTAGTATTACGAGAATATAGAGAAGGATTGTTGTTGTTTGATTTAATGCAAGATCAAATTTGGAATAAAGCCAAAAATGACAGTTTAGCGGTGCTTAATTATTTCAACACCAATAAAAATGCATACACCTGGCCAGAAAGACTCCAGTATACCGTAGGTCGATCTTCTAGTAAATCACAAGTCCAAAAAGCACGACAACTTTTAGCAAAAGGTCAGACCGTGAGTCAAATAGAAGATACTTTAAACAAAGATGGTGTGGTTAACATTTTGTTTTCTCAACGTACAGTTCCGCTAGAGAAAATTAATTTACCCAAAGGAGTTAAACTAGAAATTGGATTAAGTCAAATTGTGGAAGAAAATGACTATAGTTTTTATAATATAGACGCCAAATTACCAGTTAAGACTAAAAGCATAGATGAGGCGAGGGGAGAGGTTATAAGTGATTATCAAGCGAAATTAGAAGAAGAATGGCTTCAAAAATTGAGAGCTAATGCCACAATAAAGGTCAATAAAAAGTTGTTGTCTAAACTAGAGAAATCACTTTAATGAGATTGGTAGTAATTTATGTTCTAGTTTTGCTATGCTTCACTTCTTGCAGTTTTTTTCGGCAAGAAACTAATCAAAATATAGCAGCACGAGTAGGAGATAATATGCTATATAAGGATCAATTAAAGGATATTACAAAATCTGCAGTTTCAAAAGAAGATAGCTTAGCCAAAGCTCAAAGCTATATTGAACAATGGGCAACGAGGCAACTATTAATGCGGGGGGCATTGCGTAACTTATCTCAAGATGAGCAGACAAAATTTGAAGACTTGCTTTCTAGCTACAAGGAAGATTTATATATCAATGCTTATAAGGATGCGCTTGTTAGAAAACGGCTGGACTCTGTAGTTACCATAGAAGAAGCTTCACAGTTTTATGAAGAGAATAAAACCAATTTTATACTCAAAGAGGATCTTATTCAATTAAGGTATATTCAAGTTAGTGAAGATTTTAAAGACCTTGATCAACTGAGAGATTACTTTATTGATTTCGATAGAGAAGATCAATATGCATTAGACTCCCTTTCCCTTAATTTCAAGAACTATTTTTTAAATGATTCTAGCTGGGTAAAAACCAATGATGTGAAGTCACAAATTAATCCCATAACTATTGGTAATGCAGGCAATTTGTTAAAAAAAACAAATTTTTTACAGCTGCGAGATTCATTAGGTTTATATTTGATTTCTGTGAGAAAGACGCTTTCGCGAAATGATAAAGCGCCTTTAACTTATATCAAACCAACAATCGACCAAATAATCTTAAACAGACGTAAATTAGAACTGGTTAAACAATTTGAAAAAGATTTAAAAAAAGATGCGATTAAAGAAAAAAAGTTTGAAATATACCCCTAGCTATTTTTGGATAACCTTGTTTTTTATTGCAGGCAATCTCTACGCTCAAGATATTCCATCGGGCCAACCTTTTGAGATCGTTGCAGAGCAAGGTGAAGCAAAAGAGGCAAAGGACACTGCAAAGGAAAAAATGAAACCCTTTCGTCTAGATGGGGTAGCAGCTGTGGTTGGGGATTTTGTTATCCTAGAAAGCGAAGTAGATAGAACCATGGAAGAGATTAACAATCAATCTCAGGGAAGTGTAGATATTACGCGTTGTCAAATGTTGGGACAATTGTTAGAGACAAAACTATCGACGCATCATGCCATACAAGATAGTTTGGTGGTGCCAGATTCTCAGATTTTTGGGGAAGTAGATCAAGTTTTAAGTAGGGTAACTGCACAGCTTGGTGATACAGACCGCGTTTTAGAATTCTATAAAAAAGACAATATAGCAGATTTGCGTGCAGAGATTTTTCAAATACGTAAAGATCAAAATCTATCTCTATTAATGAATGAGAAGGTAATTGAAAATATTGATGTTACACCAGATGAAGTAAGACAGTTTTTTAACAAAATTCCTCAAGAAGAACTTCCCACAGTAGGAGTAGAACTAGAAATAGCACAAATAGTTATTCGTCCCAAGGCTTCAGAGACTTCTAAACAAAAAGCTATTAATGAGTTAAATAAATACCGAGCAGATATCCTGGAGAATGGAAGTAGCTTTGCTACCAAAGCAGTTTTGTATACTGATGATGCCGCAAGTAGACCCGATGGTGGTTTTATGCGTATTAACAGAAAATCCGCTCTGGTGAAAGAATTTAGAGATGTTGTTTTTGGCTTGCAAGAAGGTGAGGTAAGTGAACCATTTGAGACCGAATATGGTTATCACATTGCAACCTTAGAAAAAACAAAAGGACAAGACCTAGAGATACGTCACATACTATTAATACCTGAAATTGGTAAGGCAGAAGAAGAAGAAGCTCGCGATAAGATTGAACTTATACGAAAACGCTTAAAAGATGGTGAGTTAGAATTTGGCGAAGCAGCTAAAGAATTTTCTGATGAGAAGGAAACCAAATTTGAAGATGGTGTATTGATAAATCCTCAAACTCTAGAGCGTAAGTTTGAATTAAATCGCCTAGATCCTATTCTTTATGACAAAGTAAGTAATTTGAAAGAAGGTGATATTTCTATTGTTTTTAATGATCCAGATCGCACAGGTAAAACCAATTATAAAATCCTGACTGTAAAAAATAGGTACGATGAGCATAAAGTAGATTTTGTTCAGGATTATGTAAGAGTAAAGGAACTCGCTTTACGCGAAAAACAAATTAATGCTGTTCAAAAATGGCGTAATAAAAAAATAATTGATACCTATATCAAGGTTAATGGGGGAAATAAGGATTGTGAGTTTATTAATAAATGGGTAAAGAAATAATATATGTCTGACGTAGCTGCGATTGATGAGCTAGTACAAAAATATAAAGCACTTAAAAAGGAAATAGGTAAGATAATAATAGGGCAGGAGCGTGTTGTTAATGAAGTAATACTTTCTATCCTTTCTGGAGGACACGCACTTTTAATAGGAGTTCCAGGATTAGCCAAAACCCTAATGGTCAATACGATCGCGCAAACTTTAGGGTTGGATTTTAAGCGTATACAATTTACCCCAGATTTAATGCCTAGTGATATACTTGGTGCCGAAATTTTGGATGAATCTAGACAGTTTAAGTTTATTAAAGGCCCGGTATTTGCCAATATTATTTTAGCAGATGAGATTAATAGAACTCCTCCTAAAACTCAGGCAGCACTACTTGAAGCTATGCAAGAACGTGTGGTAACTGTAGCGGGGCAACGATACCCCTTGTCATTGCCTTATTTTGTTTTGGCAACTCAAAACCCCATTGAGCAGGAAGGAACATATCCTTTGCCAGAGGCTCAATTAGATCGATTTATGTTTGCCATTAATTTGACGTATCCCAGCTTTGAAGAAGAAGTAAATGTAGTAAAAACAACTACTACAGATCAAACCAAAACAGTGAATGCACTTTTTTCGGCGCAAGAAATTATAGATATACAATCGCTTATAAGACGTATTCCTGTAGCAGATAATGTTGTAGAATATGCAGTACAATTAGTGGGAAAAACAAGACCTAAAGAAAGTACTGCAACGGATATTGTTAGAAACTATATAGATTGGGGAGCAGGACCAAGAGCTTCTCAAAACCTAATTTTGGCCGCAAAAACTCATGCAGCTGTTAACGGCAAGTATTCACCAGATATTGAAGATATTCAAGCCGTGGCTGAAGGTATTTTAAGACATCGTCTCATTCGTAATTACAAAGCCGAAGCTGAAGGAATTGATATAGAACAAATCATTAGGAATTTGTTTTAACATTTGCATTCAGAATCCTCTAATTTTTTAACACATCTTAAACTACTTATATTGTTGTAATTAGGCTTTTTTCCCGTTTTTTTTTATTTACAGCACCTTGCTTTTTATCGTTTATTATTACTTTTTATCGATGTTTTCTGGAAAAAATATTATATTTGCCTCATAATATCCCAAATCTCAAACATCATGAAATTACAATTACCACAACTTATTTTGGCAATTCTATGCCTTTTTGCTATTAAATGTAGCAATGACGACACCCCTAATACCACATTAGCTGGAGATAACGGATTTGAAGTTAACGGAGTGGCCTTTGTTACAGATTTTTTCTATTTGACATCTGATGATGAGATAATTATGTCTAATGCTAATTTGGAGCGCGGAACACTATCAGGTGTAAACATCATTCGATTTGAAATAGCTGAGCCTTCTCTTTCTGAAGCTACATATGTTGTTCGCGAATCTCTTACTGAATGCTCGGCAATCATAGACGCTACTTGGGAAGATGGTGAAACCCTTACTGGACAGCGTATACTTGATGAAGCCGAAGTTACAATTGGTTTTATGCGTGTCTTAGATATTGATCGTATCACCCAAGAAATTAATGTAATATTTGAATTTCAGCGCACAGACGGTGAGCTCTTAGCAGGTACCTATACAGGAAGTTACGAGATAGCCAACTTCTAAAAAGTTTTACAACAATTTAATTTTTGCGGAAAACCATTTGCAAAACATGGCTCTGGGATACCTTTGTGTTTTGGGGCTATGGTTGTTGTAAGAAAATGATACTCTTATCGTCTTATTGGAAAAGCTAGACTAAAATAAATGACTACTTCTTCTTGGATTTTTGAAGATGTCAATATGTTTAAACTTTTATGCCCACATAAGTTTAAGCGTTACAAATCTTTGCATAAACCCATACGTTTTTCGAAAAATGCCCATATTTATTGTTCTGATGACAATGCAGACAATATTTTTATTATAGAGCGTGGTAAAGTAAAAATCGGTTATTATAATGAACAGGGCGATGAGATTATCAAAGCTATTATTAGCAAAGGTGAACTCTTTGGTGAGAAAGCTTTACTCGGTGAACTTAAACGAGAAGAGTTTGCAATAGCACAGACTTCTGGTACCACATTATGTACTGTTCCAGTTTGTAAGGTCCGAGACCTTATGAGAGGTGACCAAACGTTCAGTCAACGCATCTACAAATTTCTAGGCTTTAAATTTAAACGATTAGAAAGCAGATTAGATCTACTGCTCTGCAAGGATACAAGACAACGGTTGGAGCTTTTTTTGGATGAACTGGCCAAAGATTATGGGCATTGCTGTCCTGAAACAGGTTTTACGATTATTGAGCATCCATACACCCAAAAGGATATTGCTGGTCTTATAGCAACATCAAGGCCTACCTTGAATAATTTACTTAACGAGTTAAAGGCTGAAGGAGCAATTGATTTTGTGCGTAATAAAATTAGATTGAAGTACGTTAATTTTATGCCGGATAATTAACTTGCTCAATAATGAAGTTAAGAAAAAAACCATCCTGGAGTAATTTACTATCCATCCTATTAATTGTAGTATTAATTATTCCGCAAACGCGAAAACCTATACAAGTAGCATTTAACAAGATGATGGTAAAAATATCATCGCCAGATGTTGTTTCAAAAGCAGAGCAACAAAAAATTGCAGCTTTTGATTATAAATTGGTGAATCTTGATGGTATTAGAAGAGATGCTCCAATAGGAAAGGGTAAAGTGACTTTTTTAAGCTATTGGGCGACCTGGTGCCCTCCATGCATTGCAGAATTGCCTTCTATCGAAGCGCTTTATACAGATTATGGTAATAAAGTAGACTTTGTTCTTATTTCTCAAGAAGAACCTGCAGTTATAAGACGTTTTTTAAATAAAAAGGCGATTAATCTACCAACGGTGAATCCAGTGATGAATACCCCAGAGGACTTATACGAACGAAGTATTCCCACTAATTATATAATTGACCAATTTGGCAATATTGTGATAAAGGAGCAAGGCGCTACTAATTGGAATAGTGATTCCGTAAGAAAGACCCTAGATCAATTATTAGGTACTTAATACGATTTTTTTGTCATTATTGAACCTTATTTTTAAATTCTATGTATAAGCTAACCAAGCAACAATGGCTTGCCATTACTATAATTCCTCAATTTATTGTTGTTAAGTTACTTTCAGGTCATGAATCTTTTGTTGAAACGTATTACAGTCAAGGTATTTATCCATTGATCTCAAAAATATTCAGATACGTCTTGGGATGGCTACCCTTTTCATTCGGAGATCTTATGTATACCATGTTAATTGTACTCATACTGAGATCACTATTTCTGCTTATTCGTTCTAAATTTAAACATTGGAAATCGTTTGTAGGAAGTGCTTTTGCATCAGTGTCTATTGTATATTTTCTATTTCATGCACTTTGGGGGCTTAACTATTATAGACAACCATTAAATGAATCACTTGGCATTGAAAATGAATATACCAAAGAAGATCTTATTCAGTTAACAGAGCGACTTATTGTAAAGAGTAATATACTACATAGTCAACTGGCCAATTCAGATAGTAGTGCGGTTGTATATGCTTTTGCAAAAGCAGATATATTCAATAAAACGATTACAGGTTATGAGACCCTCAAACAGCAATTTCCGCAATTGGATTATCCTCCAAAAAGTATAAAAACATCATTGTTAAGTTATCCACTCTCTGTAATGGGCTATAGTGGTTATTTGAACCCTATCTCATTAGAAGCCCAAATAAATGGGCTTATGCCACAATATCATTGGCCAGTAGTAAGCTGTCATGAACAAGCGCATCAACTGGGATTTGCCAAGGAAAATGAAGCCAATTTCATGGCTGTTTTGGCTACTATAAATAATCCAGATCCTTATTTTCAGTATTCAGGAAGTATTTTTGCCTTGCGGTATTGCCTAAATGATTTACATAGGCGTGACGCAACTTTGGCAAAGCGCTTACGCGAAAAGGTACGACCGGGGATCTATGCCAATTATCAGGAATCCAGAGATTTTTGGGATAGCTTTGAAAACCCCATAGAACCTATAATTGACACTGTTTACAATAGTTTTTTGAAGGCAAACAATCAACCGGGAGGTGTGAAAACCTATAGCTATATGGTTGCTTTGTTAGTGAATTATAATGCCTCTTATCCAAACAAGTTTTAACTACAATTAAGTTATTAAAAATCTCTTAAGTTCAATTTTATAGCTATTTTAGGAAACGCTATCTTTAAGAGCCAATTATTCAACAACCTATGTTCTTTAAAACGCGTTTACTTTTGGGTGTAGTCTTTTGTGCTTCTATAAGCTTTGGACAAGATTATTTTCCCGAAAACGATGGGTTGAAAACTAAAAATACTAATTACACAGTATTTACCAATGCCACCATACACATCACGCCTACAGAAACTATTAAGAAAGCCACTTTGGTAATACAAAAAGGCTAGATTGTCAATGTTGGGCGATCGGTAAATGTACCGTCCAATGCGGTTACCGTTGATCTTAATGGAAAGCATGTCTACCCTTCTTCATTGATATCTATACCAATTTTGGTATTAAAAAACCAGAGCGTGATGGCTGCGATGGACGCAGTCAACAGTATGACAATAACCGAGATGGCTATTATTGGAATGATCATATTAGATCAGAGAATCATGAGGTATCAGACTTTAAGTATGATGATAAAAAGGCAGAGGCATTTGTAAAAGCCGGTTTTGGTGTATAAGTGGCTACCCATATGCATGATGAGATTGCTAGAGGTACTGGAGCACTTATTGCCTTAAATCCTAAGGGTAATAAAGCAGATCGTATTTTAGAACAAAAGATCACCCAGCATTTTTCCTTTAGTAAAAGTAATACTTCAAGGCAGTCATATCCTACTTCAAAAATGAGAGCGATCGCTTTACTGAAACAAGTACATTATGATTTAGATTAGTATATAAAAAGGAATATTGTGACAAAGGACCTGTCACTAGAGGCATTAATCGCCAACAAAGACCTCCCTTCTATATTTGAGGGTAGTGATGTTTTTATGATGCTATGCGTATTGATATGATTGGAGGTCAATTTGTTGGAAGCTATACAATTGTAGGCGATGGAAATGAGTACAAGCGTATTAGTGATATAAAGACAAAAAGGGACAAAGGTGTTCTAGAAGTACTACCATTAACCTATCCCAATATCGCTTTAGGGTTTAAGCAATGTCCTACTCAACAAGACATTCTTATTCGAAATGCCACCGTTTGGACAAGTGAAGATGCTGCCTATAAGTCAGATGATGGCATCTATTTAAACTGGCCAAGTAGTGTGCGTAGAGTAAGATGCTCTAAAATTAATTACATCGTATGCAGCAAAAATCTTAGATATTGATAATACAACAGGAACCTTTGAAGTTGATAAGGATGCAACGCTTTTTATAAGCAAGGGCAATGCATTAGATATGCGAGATAATCAATTGGTAAAGCTTTTATTCAAGGGAGAGATATTAGCTTAGAAACACACCAGACGGAATTGTGGAAGCGATATGATAAAAAGATAAATGGGCTGTAGGATTTACCGTTATATAAAATAAAAAATGCAGCAATTTGCCGCATTTTTTATTTATAAGTCTGATTATTTATTCTATATATTCACCCTTTTCTGGTTTTACAAAGAAATCAGAAAGTGGAGGAGCCTTTGATACCAATACATTAGTAAAGGGTTGGGCATTGCGTTCAGCAACAGGCTTACCTTCTTCTACCGTATACCAATTTAAGGTTTTAGGCAATTTCAAGCCACTTACATTTTGCCATTCCCCATACTTAATATAGCTGTATTTGTCACTTTTTTGTTGGGTACTATAAGTAACTGTATATCCTAACCAAGCCATTTCATTAGTTTCTGGGTTGCGATATAAAATGTAATTATCTTCAGGCGCATCACCAACACCAGAATTAAAGGAGATTTTAGTGCCTGGATAAGAAATTCCCTCAAAAACAAGAGGCTCAACCTCTTCATAGTTGATGCCATCATCCCCTAAAATAAAAGGCATGGCATAAAAGTAAAAGTAGAGGTTATGATAAAATCGCGCTCGTTGTGGTTGGAAAAAGGTAGAATCCTGATCCAGCCATATTTTCTCCCCATCAAATCCCAGTTTATAATTCTTATTATCAATTAAGGTTCTTCGGTCTTTAAGATTTACGGTGTGGGTTTCATTGGCATCACCACCTCGATCAATCGTATATTTTAATTGACTCATAGCATTCCATAAATCAATGCCGCCATGGGCTTCAAAAACTTTGGTTATACTTTCAGGATAGGTCTTTTGGGGAATAACTTCTTCTTGAGTAGAAGATTCGGCACTTTGCTCTTTGGTTGCTTCTTTACAGTTGCTAAATAGTACAACAGCCGTTAATAAAAATATGATTTTTTTCATCTCATTATTTCTTTTTGGTTTGAAAGCGAAGGTACTAAAAAATGAGAAGTAGGATTAGAAACTTATTTATCTTTACCCCATGCACAATCACATATCCAGTCTACAAAATCAAGCAGTGAAACGTATGTTTCAACTTCAAGAAAAATCACGACTACGAACAAAAGAAGGGGTTTTTATGTTGGAAGGCAAACGGGAGTTTATGCTTGCCATTCAAGGGGGATATGAACTTGAAGCTATTTATATACAGCCAGATTTATTTTCAGTCCAAGAGTTTAAAAAGGAGTATCCCCAATTGACTTTAATAAACCCAATTACAATTTCTGTAGAAGTCTATAAAAAACTGGCGTATCGTGATTCTACCGAAGGAATATTGGCAATTGTAAGAACCAAAAATACAAGTCTAGATGAGCTACGGTTATCTAAAAACCCGCTATTGCTAGTTGCAGAAGCTCCAGAAAAACCTGGAAATATAGGAGCACTCTTGCGAACTGCAGATGCAGCCAAAGTTGATGCGGTATTAATCGCTAATCCCAAAACCGATGTATACAATCCCAATATCATTCGATCAAGTGTAGGCTGTGTATTTACTAATCAGGTGGTATCTGCTTCTGCAGAAGAGATTCATGCTTTTTTGATAAA
>CAZDFA010000027.1:0-24422 GCA_964504555.1 uncultured Flavobacteriaceae bacterium
GCTTTTTTTAGCTTTGCTTTGGCAATGTAACTGCTGCTAGGCACTTCTCTTATCAATTGGTCATAGGTTGTTATTGCTTGTTCATTTTGCCCTTGATCTACATATACATTTGCTAACTCATACAAAGCATCATCACGATAACTTGATGATGGGAAGTTTGCTGAAATGGAGCGTAGACCTTCAATTTTCTGAGTATTGCGCTTTACAAAACCATAGCTCATTGATTTTTGAAAAGTGGCATAGTCTTGATCTGCCCTATTGAGTTCAATTGATTTGTTATACGCCTCAAGTGCTGGCCAATATTCACTACTTATAAACTTACTATCTCCTAACCTCAAATAAGCGTCGTTGCGTTTGCTTAATGGAGTTGAAGCATTGGCAGTATATTGTTTAAAGTACAAAGCTGCATTAGTGTAGTCTTTATCTGAAAAATAGGCATAGGCAAGGTTATAATTAAGATCCTGAAACTCACTAACAGTAGCTGAAGCACTACTATTTGCAAACTGTTTAAAGCCAATGATAGCATCCTTGTAATTACCTAAATTATAATCGCACTCAGCTTTCCAATAAATAGCTCGAGCTACAAAATTTTGATCATGAGGCTCCTTAATAGAAGCATCAAACAAGTCTTCGGCTTCTTGATTGCTTCCCTCACTATACAATTCTATACCTCTATAAAAGGCTACTTTTTGGTATGCTTTTTTACTTTCAAAATCCCTCCTACCTTCTAAAAGTACGCTAGCTTCATTATAGTTTTTTGAAGTAATATAGGAGTCAATCAACAATGTTTCCAACTCCTGTCTGGCTGGCGACTGCGGATAGTTATTCAAGTATGCAGTAATTACTTCTGGAGTTGACTGGTAGGCATTGCCTAATTCATAACTAAGTTTGGCATAGTTAAGACCTGCATCTTCCTTAATCTTGGCATCAAAATCTAACTCAGACGCATTTTTAAATGCATTTAAGGCTTGTTGTTTTTTGTTCGTTTTTAAATAGGCCTCGGCCAGATGGTAGTAGGCATTTTGAGCAACGGCATTATTTCCATCAATGATTTTATTAAACTCACCTATGGCTTGCTCAAAATCACCTTGCTTGTAATAGGTGTACCCTAATTGGTAGTAATCTGTATTATTCCATTTTCCTCTTTTCCCTTTGTATTCCTTCAAAAAAGGCAAGGCCTTATCGTATTGTTGTAAATTAAAATAGCTTTCGCCTATAATCTTGTTAAGTTCAGATTTCTCTTTAGGATTGGCATTAGGTAATTGGGTGCGTCCTTCGGTAATCGCTTCTTGGAATTTACCAAGTTTAAAATTGAGATCTGCTTTAAAATAAGCAAGCCCTTCCTGATACTCTTCTTTGTTTTCTACTTGATCAAAAAGCTCATCTGCTTCCTGATAATCATCATCTTGGTAGGCAATAAAACCTTCGTAATATTTGGCCTGCGAGCCAAAGTCTGCTGAGTTACGTACTTTATTAAAATAGCGCTTAGCCTGATCGTACTGCTTTCCTTTAAACCAAGCATAGCCATTGTTAAACCAAAATTTTTCTTGTTCAGATTTTGGCACATCAGCTTCATCAATACGATCATACCATTTACGAGCATAGGCGTAATTTCCATTTTCAAAATAATAATCAGCCACATCTAGAAAAGCACTATTGCGTTTTACACTTGTAGGATATGTTGTAACAAATTCTTGCATCAAGGCATCTGCTCCTTGTTGGTTAAGACGCACTGCAGCATTTGCAATGTAATAGGAACAATCACTTTTTATAGTTTCATCTTCACTTGTACTTTTCACCTCTTTAAACAAGCCTTGTGCTGCTAGATATTGCTCATTATTATATAGGGCAAGTGCTCGCTCGTAGTCAACCAAACCGTGTGTATAAATGGCAGATTGCTGTGCCATAGCGGTAGATAAAAACAGAAGCATATAACTAAAAACTAATAGAATACTACGCATAAGATGCCAAATAGGTTTGAGTAAAAGTCCTTGAAGGGGCAAGGATTGTTGTTAGCCATAAAGAATAAATCTCCATTATTCTAACGAGTGAATGCGAAATTAATTACATAGAACAACAAAAAACGTATTTTGGAAAATTTTTATGCTTTACATAAGTTGAGACTCTTCCAAAATACGTTTCTAAAGAGACCGCAATAATATTGGTTAGTTAATGCAGTCTAAAGTAAAAAGGTGGGCAAAAAAAGTATAGTTTGTTAGCTTTTCGTTATTTCATTATAATGTTATTCTTGTTTTTGTTTGGGGATATTACATCCCATACCGTTCCACGCAAATTTGCCTGCGGGCAGGGCTTCTTCTACAGAAATTAATGGCATAAATACTTCTGCATCTGTTGCAACCCCAGTTCCTTGAAGGTTTAAACCAAAAATGCTACGCAATTGGTTGGCACCAGTATTGGGTACATTAACTGCTGCATCTACCACTTCACGGCTTATGATATCTCTACCTGCATAAATTTCAGCCCAGCGCTCAGCAACTGGAATTTTAATTAATAAACCTTGATTATCATAACTATCAGGATCCAAGTACATGGCTTCATCTACAATGTCTGTAGCCGTCATTTTATCGTTTATTTCGCGATAATCATATTTGCCGTTACCAGAAAAGAGATTATTAATATGCTTAATATTGACTCCCTTACTATAAATACCTCCCATATGACCATAACCAAAAGCATTATTATGCACCACGGCAGTCAAGGTTTTATCCAATGCAAGGGCACCACCACCATAAGAGGCAATAGAATCATGCTTCCATTTTAAAGTTCATGTTACCCCATATCCGTCATGAGAGCATATAGCTATACCCGTCTTCGCTTTACCATCATATTTGTTAATAGCAACGGTTATTTCATCTTCAAAAGATGGCGGGGTTACAAAAGTTCTTTTGATTTTACCATCAACAGTACCTTGATCATTGCCGACGCCCAGTTCAAGAAATCTCAAACCTATGGCAGCTCTACTATTACTAGCAATAAAATTTAAAGTTTTTTAACTTTATTCACATTACTTTTAAAGGAATTTATAGTAATATTCGGCTTCCAAGGAGCCCATTTTTTCCAAGTATTTTCAGCCATTTTTTTTCCTTGATTGCAATTTTGTGCGTTAAGGTTTGTGGAGGCTAACAAACAAAAAACACTTAAAATACATACTAGTTTTTTCATAACTAAAAGATTTAAAGTTATAGGTGCAATCTAGTTCCAGTTTGAATTTTTTATATCTATAAAAACTATTAGCTATAAAAAATACTGGAATTCCTATAAGCAAGAAAAGCCATAGAAATACGTTTACAACTTAGTATTTTTATACCTTGCATACTCATTTATTCCCTATGGCAGAGATAGCAGTTCTTGAACTCAAAAATGCACAAATCTTTCAGCGCGAAAATCTAATTCTATCTGATGTCGATGTGATTATGAGCCCAGGAGATTTTGTTTATCTCATAGGTAAAACAGGTTCTGGAAAGAGTAGTTTTATGAAAACACTGTACGGCGATATTCCATTACAACAAGGAGATGGAACGGTAGTAGGTTTTGATCTAGCTACCCTTAAAGAAAAGCAAATCCCCTTTTTACGTCGCAAACTTGGTGTAGTTTTCCAAGACTTTAAATTGCTAAATGATCGTACTGTACGAGAAAATCTTGTTTTTGTACTTAAAGCTACTGGTTGGAAAGATAAATTAGGTATGGATGCTAAAATCGATGAGGTTTTAAGCAAAGTAGGTATGAAAAGTAAAGGCTTCAAATACCCGTATCAACTTTCTGGTGGTGAGCAACAACGGGTTAGTATTGCAAGAGCCTTGTTAAACGACCCAGAATTGATACTAGCTGATGAACCTACTGGAAACCTAGATCCTCAAACTAGTGTAGAGGTCATGGAAGTCTTGCAGGAAATTAATAAAAATGGGAACACTATATTAATGGCCACTCATGATTATGCATTGTTGCTCAAATACCCATCCAAAACATTAAAGTGTGAAAATAATAGGGTTTTTGAAGTGGTGCAACGCACAGTTTAGTGCTAGCTATATCAATTTTCGCGTAAGTGTAACTCACATTCTTTTTGCAAATTAGGATCAATCTTTAAGGAGATGCTCCCGCTACTATTTGGGCGTAATGACGTGTTACTAGCTAGTCTTATTTTGTTTTTTGCATTAATTTTCAAAGTACTGCTGTCGCGAAATGTTTGATTTTGAATATGCAATGCTTTACTATGTGCAGTAAGTTTAAAATCCCAGCGTGAAAAATCCTGATTTTCAATCGTAGCAATTTCATTGGGATTGTATAAATCATGAACCAGTTTCACAGCTCTACCAGTATTAAGTGCTCCCGATCCATAATGCCCTTCAAACATTTTATTAGCTTCTATATAAGCAATATTAGTTGACGCAATTTTAAGAATAGGTTCCACCTCATCTGCTGGAAGGCAGGAATAGAGGGAGAACATTAGCCCTATAGTGCCACTAACTAAGGGGGTACTGCTAGAAGTATGGCCTCTAGTGCTGTAGTCAATCTTATCCTGTAGAGCATATTCTCCATACCGCAAAACACCCACTCCTGGAGCTAATATGTCTACTTTGGTATTTAGTGTTTTTGTACTGATTGCATAAGGACGCACCTTCTTTTTAGGATCATTACCTACAAAACCAAAGGTGCGAACAATATAATTTCTAATATTTTCACCATAATACAATCCTTTTTCTTCTTCAACCAACAAATGATCTTCTAGTTTTTCATACCGATGCATTACTGTTGAAACAGAAATAACCTTGTCATAGGATGCAGGATAATACAGCACCTTTCCTTTGTTTTTTGACCAAGGTCTATTCCCCGAAGATGCTACGATAATCGTACCATTTTCAAACATTTCATTAATTGCGGCTTGCGCAGTTTCATAATATCTAGTGGATGCCCAACTGCAACTAATTACTTTAGCTCCCAAATTTGAAAGTTCAACTAATTGGTCTAAGGTTTGGTATCTACCATAACTTGTGGCATACAAACTACAATCTGAACAAATACCAGTAAACCCATAGCCATTATTACCTTGTGCAGCTATACTTGCTCCAGTGGAATAACCGTGACCTTTGGCCACTGGCGAATTTCTTATTATTTTGGATTTACCTTTAAATTCTGGATCTAAGGTGTCTATGGTACCATCAGAAAGGCCAACAATAATGTCACGAGATCCTGTGGTATAATACCAGGCCTTTGGTACTTCTAAATAGTCCAAATAGTCTAAGTTTACATCTAGTCCTTGATGATCGCCAGTCGTGCTGGAAAGACCATAATCGTTAGGTTGAAATATTTTTTTGTCTTCTTCAGCAATATGTTCGCCAAAATCAAAAAGATGTCCAGCTTCATTTAATAATTCCTCCAGCAAGCTTGATCGATCTGCAATTACAAAAAAGGTGCGCTTTAAGTTTTCTGTGCGTGCATCTTGATAACTCTTTTTAAACCTTTTTATAGTGTACTCTTTAAGCACTTTCGCCAAAGTATTATCATCGCCTACATATTGAAGTATTTCACCTTCATTCTTGAACTCTGGACTAAATATGCTGTCTTTTGCTCGTATGTAAAACCATGCATCTTCTGATTGAGCGTAAGAAAATAATACACTCAAAGTGAACATCAAACTGAATAGTATTTGCAAGTTAATTTTCAACTGTAACAAATTTGTTATTTAAAAAAGGGGTACATAAAAGTAATGGAATTATAACAATAATAGCATATTTGTAGTGTATTACCATAAGGTTAGCAATACCTATGTGAAATAAAATAAGTGCTAAACCCCAAACTCTATGCAATTTTGGAATAAAGAAAATAAACACTGCTAAAAACTCAATAATTACGCCAGACCAGAATAAAATATAACCTATATTGGGATGATCTATAAACCATTGTGACAAAACGGTAGGTTCGTCATATTTGAATTTGTACAATATCATTCGAGACATGACATCAGAGTCAAAATTGCTTTTATCCCCTATATAAAGATGATATACTCCCGTCATAATTTTCCAAAAACCAGCCATAGTATAGGACAATAAAAAGGTAACTATTGCCGACGCAAACACAATAGCATTCTTATAGGTGGCATTATTTTTAATACTAATAAAACAAAAGAAAAACATTGGAATAAGCAAAACGTGCAGACCATGGCTTATTTTGGGATAGGAATTGAGTGCACTAAATAAAAGGAAAAAAGAGACAAAATTGACAGCACGTTTACTAGAACTTCCTATATCCAGAAAGCAAATCGTATTTGTAACAAGACTTACAGCGAGAAATACAATATGCCAATATCCAAAATCAAACAATTTTGTCCAAAACAGTGCCCATTCTGGGTTGGTTATAGGTTCAAAAATCAAATCAGTACTTATAACAAAGAGGTAATCAATAAGAACAAAATACAGCAACCCGTAAAAAAGAAATAGGCTCAACTTTATGTTCTTTCTTAGTTCATTTTTTTCAAGCGACTTGCTAAAAAGCCTATTTTTTCCAAAAGTATATTTCCAAAACCAGTGTTCTTGTATTGCTAATAAGTTCATTAATAACAGGGGTTTTCTTGGAATTGAACATAATTAATGTAACCAATTATTTCTTCTTCATTGGCCTCATCTAAACTGTAAAAAACAGCGCAGCTATTAACCGGGATTAGTGCTTGGATTTGTTTTAAACTCTCCAAAAAACAGGGTTTATTAAAACAGTATCCTAATCTCAATAAGACAGCACGTGTTTGTTTTACATCAAGCTCATTTTGAGGGCTATTGAAAATAGAAATATGGGAAGAATCTGAATTTTGGGGAACAATATCAACATAATACCTTTTTATTTCTTGGGGGGCGCTTTTATACAATGACCATGTGAAAAATGGAAAATATTCTCCTTTGGGTGAGAACAACATTCCTAAAAGAGCCAATAAGATGTAGCCTACTGTAACATAAAGAAATAGATTTAAATAGCCCTTGTAACTCATAATATGTTAGACTTCTCTGCAAAAATAATATACTCGCTTAGACTAAACCCATTGCGGTTTTTTGACGCTTCTTCATAATGGATTATAGTTGCATCAAATCCCACACTTTTCAATCTATCTGCAAGACCAGTCACTGAGTATATACGGCAATGATCCTCTTGTCCAAAATGTTCTAAACGACCTTGAGCAGATGTTATAGCGTCATTTTCGTAAATATCTCCTTCTTTAAACGGCGTTTGAATAACGCATTGCCCTCCCGGCTTTACGATCCTAAAAAGTTCCTGCATGGCTTTTTGGTCATTGGGAATATGTTCTAATACATGATAGCATATAATAATATCATAAAAATTATCTGGCTCTCCAGTTGCAGTAATATCTAAATTCTTGGTTGCGTCAAATTCTCCAACAAAGTCAGAAGAACTATAATTAGACCCACATAACTTTTCTAATTTTTCCTTGAATGTCTTGGAAGGAGAGAAATGTAAAATGGTTTTATTAGGTAGTTCATGCTCAATAACCTGCCATAACCTTCTAGTTCGAGCCAAACTTCCACAATTTGGACAAAGCAGATTATCGTTTTTCAATTTTACAAACTTTCTTAGCTTAATGTCACAAATAGTACATTGGTATATAGAACCGCGGTACATTACTGCAGTGAGTTTGCGCAGCGATTTTTTATTACGTTGTAAAAATCTATTCGGAATCAGACTCTTTAGAAATTCATACATTGAACCACTGGGATTTTAGCAATTATGAGAAATTGACATTAAAGCAAAAGTAGGTTTCTTATTTTTCAAAACAATCATTGTTATTTTATGAAGTTCAAAATAGGGTAAGGCAAATAGAAAAACCTATTTTTACTGGCATTAAGTATGCTTTCTATTCTCATACCAACATATCAGCACAACATTACAAATCTTGTAAACGAAGTTCATACGCAATGTACTGAAGCCGAATGTGATTTTGAAATTCTAGTCGTTGAAGATGGATCCACCCAATTTCTCAAAGAAAATTCCACAATAAGTACTAAAACTAATGTTGATTATGTACCGTCAGCCAACAATATTGGGCGTACCGCAGCGCGTAATTTTATGGCAGAAAAGGCTAAATATAATTGGCTTTTATTTCTGGATGCCGACGTAATTATTACCAAAAATAATTTCATAAGTACCTACCTCGATGCCATTAAAGTCGAAGTTTTTGATTTAGCCTACGGCGGTATATGCTATACCCCTTCCCTACCTAGCACAAAGGTTTCTTTGCGATGGAAGTATGGCAAAAAAAGAGAAGAAAAAAACGTTAACCAACGTCTTAAAAGTCCGTATGATGTGATCTCACAAAACATCTTGACTAAAAAGGAAACCTTTCTGAAAAGCAATATTCATTTGGATAATAAATACGGTATCGACATTATTTTTTGCAATGAGTTGCGCAAAGCTAAGACCAAAATCCTTCATATTAATAATACGGTAATTCACCAAGGGCTAGAAACCAATGACCAGTTTCTTAAAAAGAGCTTGAGCGGTATTGAAACTACGCACTTCTACGAGGAAAAAGGTGTTATCGATTCGGAGGCTAGGCCATTGCAAAAAACCTATGGAAGATTAAAAAAAATAGGACTTGTTCAACCCCTGCAATTTTTTGTAAACCGATTTAGAAATAGCATACAAAACAATCTTCTAAGCAATAACCCTTCAATTTTCTTGTTCGATCTCTATAGATTGTACTATTATGTTCGTCTAAAATCTACCAAGTGATCAATTTTTCAATAGTCATAGGGGTTTATAACAAAGAGAAATACATTACGCATACATTGCAAAGTGTATTGGATCAAAGCTATGCGCATTTTGAACTAATAATTATAAATGACGGCTCTACCGATTCTAGTGAAGAACAAATCCTTGCTTTTACAGATCCAAGAATCAACTATTACAAACAGGAAAATCTAGGTGCTGGTGCCGCGCGCAATAAGGCAATTGAGTTAGCAAAACACAATTACATCGCCTTACTAGACGCTGATGACATTTGGGATAAAAATTACCTGGAAAGCCAAGCTTCCCTAATCACGAAGTATCCCAAAAAATCAGTTTTTAGTTGTGCCATTCAGCAACAAATAGGCAAACGCCTAATTGCAAAAAAGTATGCAATCCCTAAAGACACCATTGGTATATACAATTATTTTGAAGCTAGTGCACAAACTTCACTACTCCATAGTTCAAGCACGATTTTACATAAAGATGTTCTTAAGACAGTAGGATTCTATAATCCAAACATAATAAGTGGTCAGGACACCGATCTCTATGTTCGTATCGGAATCAAGTATTCTGTAGTTTTTAACCCTAAAATTCTCGTTACGTATACCATAAATGATGACAGTTTGTGGCGATCAATTAGTACAGTAACAGATCGTGTTGATTTTGCCAATTATGGAGAAACCGAGAAAAACAATGAAGCTTTAAAAAAGTTTCTAGACATCAACAGGTTTTCGTTGGCTATTCAAGCCAAAAAATGGAATGAGAAAAAGTCTTTTAAAAAACTTGTCTCGGCAATCAATCAGCAAAACTTAAACAAAAAACAACGGTTTTTACTTAAGCAACCTTCCATTATTCTTCGATTTCTAAGTACTATTAAAAAATGGATGGAAAAAAGCGGACTAGGATTTACCATTTTTGGACAATAAAAAATCCTGATAATCCCTGATGTAATCACCCTCATCATAAGGAGCACTCACTACCGACAAACAGACAGAACCTGCCGAAAAATTTTCTATTTCCCGCCAAATACCGTTGGGAATCAATAGACCTTTGTTTGGTCTATTTAAAGTAATCGTTTCACGCTCTGAGCCATCGTCCAAAACCACATCAAAGCTACCACTCAAGGCAATCAAAAATTGCCGTAATTCTTTATGAGCATGGCCGCCGCGCTTAGAGTCACTAGGCACATCATAGAGGTAATACACGCGTTTAATCTCAAAAGGCAGAAAATTCCGTTCAATAACAGCTAGATTCCCTCTAGGGTCGGTGATTTTAGGTATGTCAATAATTCTACAATTTGATAACATAGAGGAATCTATTAAGTATTAATTTTCCTAAATTTTGCTATTCCTGAAAAGCCAACTTTAATTTTTTGAGGCACTTCTTTTAAACCAATAAACTCATATGCGACCAGGTACCTCATAAATTTAAATACCCAAAGATAGCTCAAGAAACCATAATACTTATGGGTTAGTGCTGCTCGAGCATAGACAACACGATCACTCCCCATATCACGTCCAGAACTATGATTGGGATGAGAAAGAATAACCATTGGTTGAAAAATAGCCTTCAAATTAGCTTTAAGGGCGTTTTTCATAAAAACAAATTCGTTCGCGGTTTGAAAAGTACATCCTAATCCAAAATGAGGATCATAATAGGTATTAGTCTCCCTTAAAACTTTAGGTTTAAAACTAATCACAACACCATTCACAGATCGAATGGTTTTTGAGGTATGCCTGCCAGGATCTGGATACTTTTGATATAAGTCTCCTTCAAAATTGGTCATCTGAAAGGTAATAATAGAAGCATTTTTGTTTTTCGCGTATGCGTTTAATACAATCTTTTCTAGATTCTTTACATAACGCACATCATCATCGGCCACTAGACAAACTTCACCAGTAGCTTCTCCAACAGCTAGGTTACGACTTTGAGAAAGACCGCGCTCAAAAGAATTTATAATACGCACACTTGGAACATTTGACTGTAATTGCCGCTCCTTGTCTGTTTGATTTACCACCAAAATATGGTAGTTATTATAGGTCTCCTCAGGAAACATAGCCTCCAAAAAATCAAGATTGGTACGATACATCGTAGCTACTAAAATTTCAAAAGGAATGGTCTCTTTCAACTTGATTGATAGTCTTATATTTGAAGATGCGCATACTTCTTGTTGGCGAATATAGTCGTTTCCACAATTCTTTAAAAGAAGGTCTTGAAGTACTGGGGCATGAAGTCTTACTGGTGGGCACTGGTGATGCCTTCAAAGCCTATCCAGTAGATATTAATGTGAGTCCGAAAAAAATAGCAGGTAATTGGCTGGGCCGCAGAATCAAAAACTTAATATATAACCTTTCCAAAGTTGATATTTCACAGCTGGAAACAGGCTATATCTTTAACCGTCATAGCCAAAAGTTTAAAGGGTTTGATGTTGTACAACTAATTAATTCATACAGCATAAGGGCGACTATTCGGCAAGAAAAGAATGCGATTCAATTTCTAGAACAACATAACGAAAAGCTATTTTTATCAGCCTGCGGTACTGATGTCCCTTTTGCACAAGGCATGCTGGATGATCCTTATGACTATAACTTATTGGACCCTTATAAAAAGAATCCTGATCTTAAAAGAAACTATAAAGGGACTCTCAAATATCTTTCTAAACCACATAAAGAGTTGTTTGAATTTGTGCGCTCCAAAGTACTTGCCATCATACCGGCAGATGTTGATTATTTATGGGGGTTGCATAATTACCCAAAAGCTACATCACTCATCCCAATGCCGATCAACACAGATATATTGGAATTTAAACCTTTGGTGGTTAAGGATAGGATCATCATATTCCATGGTATCAATAGAATGAACTATATCAAGAAAGGAAACAACTTTTTTGAAGAAGCCTGTACTATCATAAAAGAACGTTATCCAGACAAGGTTGAACTAGTTATTGCAGAAAATATGCCCTACTCTCAATATATTAAAGCCTATGATCGTGCACACATTTTATTAGATCAAGCGACAAGTTTAGATCAAGGTTATAATGCCAGAGAGGCAATGGCAAAAGGAAAAGTTGTTTTTACGGGTGCCGAAAAAGAATTCATAAACCATTATAAGCTTAAGGAAACGGTTGCCATTAATGCTAAACCAGACACTTCATATCTTGTAGAGCAATTGGAAAATTTAATCTTAAATCCTGATAGGATACCTGAAATTGGTCGCAATGCAAGAGCTTTTATTGAACGTGAACACAATTATATCAAGATTGCTCAGCAATACCTTGATATATGGAATTCATACCCTAAACAGGATTAGGTCGCTGTTGGTTTAACCATATTGCCTTGCTTCCTGAAATAACGATAGACTAAAAAGGCAACGACTATAAAATAAATAATATAACGAACCAAGTGTCCCATAACTACACCTTCTACTCCGTACTTAGCAGATAAAAGTTTGGCAAAAGCATAAAACAACCCAAGCGATAATAGTTCTGTAAAGACAAAATTGCGAACCAATTTTTTAGCCAAAAACTGATGGGCTAATATCATCGCTGCCAGACGTATAAAGTCTCCTAAAAGTTGCCATTTAAATAACTCTTTCAATCCATCAAAGCCAGGATGCATAATATCCACATAAAACCCTCTTAAGAAATAAACCAATAGCATACCAGCACCAAATATGGGTAACAGTGTTTTATATATATTTTTAACTTCTTTAAAAAAGGCTTCTCCACTATAAATCGCTGCAAATTTCGGTATGATATATAGAGTAAAAAGTGCGTTTGCAAATACCATATAGTTCTTTGACAAATCAGTCATTGCTGTCCAAATCCCAGCCTTTTCTTCGCTTATCGACGCTGTAATATCGCCGCGTATTCTTATATCTACAGTATTCAATAATACCGTAGAAACAAAGGACATTATAGTAAATACGAATAGCGCGTTACCAAAGGGCAACTTCCAAGCTATTTTTTTAAGATCGATATATTCAAAAAGTATTTTTCTACCCGCAAACAGTATGGTAAAAAATTGAATAATAGGGGTACAAATAATAGCTATTAATATGCCTTCCAGTCTAAATTGAATAAGTAATATGACTTGAAGTGCTGCACTGACGAGATAAGTGAGAAGATCTATTTTAGAAAAACGCTTATACGCAGATAATCCATTAATTACACCTAGAAATACTCTACTCAATGCAATAAAAGGAACCACGCTTCCTATTAATCGTATATAAAACACATAATCTCCCTCTTTCATTAACCATGCATTAACCTGCGGTGCAAAAACCAGGAATGCTAGGGAAGTCCCAACTGTACCAATAGTAAAAAAAACAAAGGCCGTAGAAAATAACTGTTGTAGTTTTGCTTTATCGTCTTTATACTCAGATACGTATTTTACAATCCCATTAAAAATACCCAACTGCCCAAAAGAGGTGGCAATTTGAATGAGACTACGTATATCTCCCATCCGTCTAAAAGCTATTTCTCCTAATTCTCTACTAATTAAGCCTCTGATAAAAAAAGAAATTACCAAGCGTATCCCAATGACAACCGTGTTCAAGGACGTCATTTTTAAGAGTAAATTATTCTTTATAATATTAGGAAGTTTCAAAGGCAATTAAGATTGATAAGCATTAATTATTGTAATGATTTGGTGTACTTCTTTATCATTTAGAATAGGACTCATTGGCAAGCTCACTACCTCTTTATGTAGTTTTTCAGTAATTGGTAGAGCCAAATTTGATAAATGAGAAAATGCTTCTTGCTTATGCGGCGGGACAGGATAATGGATCATTGCCCCAATATCATTTTTTTCCAAATATTCCATGAAATGTGTTCGGTTGGTAACGCGAACTACAAATAAATGAAATATATGATCCTTGCCGCCCGCATACTTAGGTAAAGAAATTTCTGGATTGGTTATACCTTCTAAATAGTGCTGAGCAATTGCTCGTCTCCTTTGGTTGTCTTTGTCAAGTCTATTTAATTTGACTTTAAGAAATAGCGCTTGTATCTCATCCAATCTACTATTAAAACCTACAAGCTCATTTACATATTTTGAGGAGGTTCCATAATTTCTTAATTTTCTTACAACTCCAGCGAGTTCATCATCATTAGTAGTAACAGCACCACCATCGCCTAAAGCCCCAAGATTTTTAGTTGGATAAAAACTAAAAGCTGCTGCATCTCCTAAATTTCCCGCCTTGCCTCTATCTTTATTTTCTGCTCCGTGCGCTTGAGCTGCATCTTCTACAACCAGTAAATTATGTGCTTTCGCGAAAGCATTTATTTCTTTCATATCGGCCAGCTGCCCATAAATATGCACTGGAAGTATAGCCTTGGTTTTGGCTGTTATTGATTTTTCAAGCAATCCGAAATCAAAATTAAAAGTGTCTGGATTTACATCTACCAAAACGGGCTTCAAACCGGCCTGTTGTACTGCTAAGAGCGTAGCAATATATGTGTGTCCCGCAATTAAAACCTCATCACCTTTTTGAAGTTTCCCCAAGCTTTTATAACCTTCGAAAATCAGCCTGAGGGCATCCAAGCCATTACCCACTCCAATACAATGCTTGACACCGCAATAGGTAGCAAAAGCCTCTTCAAATTCTTGAACTCCCTTGCCCAAAATATACCAACCGGTATCCAAAAATTCTTGAAATTGTTTTTTAAAATCAGTTTCAAAACGTGCATTTAGGGCCTGTAGATCTAGAAATTTAATCATATAAGCACGCTGTTTAATAGCTTATAGTTAGCCGTTTTTATGGAATAAAATCGATGTACAAAGCCCCTCGCTCCAAAGCTCTCCTTCCAATAATTGAGACCTTCATTTAGTTTTGTGCCCTGTGCTTCATTAGAAATACCAAAACTAAAATACTGCTTATCCTTAAAAATCGGGATAAGCGTATCAAACAATAAGTCTAATGATCCTAATTCTTGACGCAGCTCATTAGCCGCAGCGTATTGCACGTGTACTGTTGTTTGTGTGATAAACAAGGTCGCACCAGCAACAATGTCGCCTTTATAATAGCAATTAAACTGCTTAATTCGTTCTGGAAACCGACTATGAAGCAACTTTATTTCTTCTAAAACATGTGTAGGTTTCACTTGGTGAATTGTTGCTCTATTGGGTACTAAAATTTCATTCCAAAAAGTTTCAAAATCAGTTTCTTCTTTAATAACAAGGCCAGCCTCTTTTGCTCTAGTAATTCCCCTTTTTCGCGTACGCGAAAAAGGGATAAGCTTGCTATAATCAACCACCATTCCCAAATCTACACGGTAGCAATTGGCCTTCAATAAAAACAAAAGATAACTAGACTCTTCTGAAGGTACCTCACAATAAAAAGAAGGAATTTCTTTTAGAAACAATTCTCCAATACTTTCTTTTTCCAACTCTTGAAGAAGTGCTTTAAAAATAGATAAATACTCCCTAAATTTTAAATCTGCCTGTATCACAAGACCGCCATAGCTCAGGCCTTGATGACTGTAGACAGCGCCTTCATTTATGTTTGCTGGAAATACAGCAACTAATTTTTTGCCGTTAATAACTAAGCAGGAAGCATCTTCAAATCGATCTTGATGATACTCCATAAAATCGCGCTCAAAAAGAAAGGTGCCATTTTTTGAAGACCGCACAAAAGTATCCCATTGAGACTTAAATGATGGTTGGTATTTGTGGATGGTATAGTTAGTTTCCAATAATCAATTAATTGATGTCTTCATAAACTACTCCTCCAGAATCATTAATAACCTTTACTACTTTATTTCCGAAAAAGCCTTCATTATTTAGGTTATAACTGGCATCATCTTCCATATTGTTAAGGAGGCTTTTATTTTCGCTTAAAGCGGAAAGTATCACCCGAAATACATTTACACTGGAATGTAATTCCTGATCATAAGCTGAAGCCTGCAGTCCGTTCCATTTTATTGCCGCAAGAGTCGAAAAAATCGAAATAACTTTTGATGGTTCTCGCGTGCTATACATCTCTTTAAAACCATCATTTCCTGCCCAACCTCCATGATCTGCCAACACCACAATCAAGGCATTATCATCTTGCTGCTCAATAGCCGTAACGGTATTTTTTATCCAGATATTGCTTTGTTCCAAGTTCTCAAAATATTCTTCGCGATCTGCTTCAAGTCTATTGTCAACTTTTAAAAAATGCACGTGATGCGGCAAGCAACGTTCTACAAAGAAAAACTTAGGTTGATTCACCTCTTTATTTAAGGCCTTTTTAAAATCGGCAAGGACATCATTTTGTATGTTATCATCTTTACTAAAATAAGGGATGGTATCAAACGGGATATGGTAATAGTCATACTCTTTTACCGCACGATTTTGCATAAAATATTCTGCTTCGCCAATAAAAAAGGTGTAGTATCCATTCTCCTTTAGGGTTTGCACAACAGGATTGGCACCACAAATAACATCTCTGGTTTTTGAACTTTCTAAGGTCGGAAACATACTTCTACCAAAATAGTGCTGTTTCATGGCAAACATTGAAGCATTAGAAGTAAGACTTGCAGGATAATTGCTTCTAAAATCATCATATACTTTAAAGTCCCGACCGCGTAGCCAATCATAAATTTCACTTTTACCTGTATAATGTTTACCAGCTAAAACAGGCTCTGAGACATAGCCATCAGGTTGTAATACGTAAATGTTTGGTGTATGTTTGAATTTGATGTTCTTAATATCTTCAGGAAATACCATCCAACCAATTTTAGCACTATGCTCATACAGGTGTACTATATTTTTAAAAAGTGGTATCACCGCCATAAAGCCAATAAGTACCAAAACTTTTCGGTACTCACTAGCCAAACGAAAAGATAACAAGACTACAATGCCTAATATAACCACCAATATTTTTTTCATCATTTTAAGCTTGATAGCCTGTGACATCAAACAAGCGGTTACCATGATAATCAACACAAATCTAACCTGATCTTCGTATTTGGCGTACTTGGGAAAAAGTTTAAAAAAGAAATAGACTGCCGCAAAAATGACCAAAGGAATACCCAAAAACACCATTGAAAAATAACGCAGATGTTCTCCAGAATTGATTGAAGAGTAATTGTTGGAATAATAAAAGAGCATAGGATACAAACCGCAGACTAATCCTAAAAGGATTGGATTTTTACTGTGTTTGTATAAAAGTGTATTTAGGCTTTTCATTAGTTAGTCTTTTCTTCTGAAATGGTATAACACCCGATATGAATTTTCAATAGCTTCCTTTTTGATCAATTTATATGGTTGTTCAAATGCCGCTTCAAATTCCTTTTGATTGTAACTATCAAAATGAGCAATAAATTCTCGTTTTCGTTTGAGTAGTGATGCCACCCAAGAGTCTTCTCGCTTGGGAAATTCTATAATCAAATTATTAGCAAATTGAGCAAACCAAAAAGCTATTTTTTCAAAAGGCACATTCCCCGAAAGAGTAATATGATGTATCAATGCCAAAGCAAGCACAGCATCGGGTTGATATTTTTTAAATCTATCAATTAAAGAATCACGCTCGGTATTATCAAACCCCACTCCTGGAGAAGGTTGCAATAAATCACTTACAAAAGTGAGCATCTTAGTCTCCTTTTGAGCTTGCGCTCGCTTAAAATTTTGATCAATAGCTAACGCATCAATATCGGTAACAATAAGGTGTTCCACCTCGTCAATAACAGTTCTGCCAAAAGTGCCGTCATTTCCTCCAACATCTATTACTTTTTTTGCATCAAGGGCTTTAACCCAATTGGTGATAAGCTTATTTTTATGGTCAAAAGCTTCGGTTTGATAGTTTGTTTTAGAATAGTAATCTTCCCATTCTGTCTGTTCTCTGATACTCAACTTGGTGATAAAATCATAAAGACTTTGTAGGATGTTGTTATGTTGTTTTCGCGTAAGCGTAGCGTGTTTTGTTGTCCCTTCATAATCGGTGCTATGCTTACTTTCCATTTTTGCCAATACATGGATATTAGCCTGTATAATGGGGTTGAATTTTGTTTTTAATGGCAATAGAGAAGAGATTAAGGACAATGGTATTCCGTCTATATGTGTTTGCAACATTTTAAAAATGCTAGTGCCGTGATATTTGGCCAAAATCAATGGTCCTAAAAAGTGCATGACAAACTGCTTGTATGCTCGCCAAGGGGTGTTTTCCTGATAAAAATCAAAAGACAATGTATCTATAAAGATAGGATTGCCATTGTGCAAGGTGGTATTATAAGCAGAAGCATCCTTTAAAATAAAATCTTTAGACAGTGCAAATTTTTGCAAACGTAAAGTTAGTAAGGCCGCTTGTTTGTATTGCTCAAAACTCCATTCGTATGGATAGGTGATAAATGGGATTGGCTCTGGAGTGATTACAATAGCATCTGCTGTTTTGCTAGTCTCCTGATGATCAACAAGCAATCCTTTTTTTATTAATGTATCATAAAAACCACTTTCGGTCAGGGTAGTGTATTGATCAAAATATAGGGAACTGATGTGTCGGCGCAAAACGCCATTATCGTAAAAAACATAACCCGAAGGGTCTCTAAAAGAAGCGTTATGTGGTTGGTTAGTCTTTTGACTCATGGGCTTCGGTATCCTGCTCATCTATATCAATAGCGTCATACCCATCTTCTTTAACTAACCCAAAAAAAGACTTAATTTTAAATAGTGCATTTTTAGAAAACAATACAAATCCAGCAACGGCAGCTACCAAAGCTTGTACAATCATTGCGCCGAGTCCAGGGTCAAAATACAATAGGGTCATAGTACAGGATTTTTGCTTTTTTTATAGTATTATATCAAAGAAACTAAAAATAGTGCAGTTTATGATAGGAATAGGTTAAATATTTAGAATCAGGAACCAAGATTGCTTAGCTTTACGCAACAGGACAAGTACAATTTTAGCTGTCCCGTGAAGCAAAAAGTCTTAAATCAAGTTTTATACTTTACTCCGTTTCCGGTCTACCTCCTTTAAAAGAACTTTTCGTAAACGTAAATGATTTGGAGTTACCTCTACATATTCATCTTTTTGGATATACTCCAATGCTTCCTCCAGCGAAAATTTAATAGCAGGAACGATACGCGCTTTATCATCTGCCCCTGCAGAACGTACGTTGGATAATTTTTTGGTTTTAGTCACATTGACCACCATATCATCCTGGCGGCTGTTTTCACCAATCACCTGTCCTTCATAAATATCTTCTCCTGGGTCGATAAAGAATTTACCACGATCCTGTAATTTGTCAATAGAATAAGGTATCGCCGATCCATTTTCCATAGAAACTAAAGATCCATTGACACGTCCTGGAATATCTCCTTTTAAGGGCTGGTATTCTTTATAGCGATGTGCCATGATCGCTTCTCCAGCAGTCGCTGTAAGCAATTGATTACGTAGGCCTATAATCCCGCGAGAAGGCACCATAAATTCTATAAGCATTCGATTGCCTTTGGCTTCCATACTAAGTAGTTCACCTTTTCTAAGGGTTACCATTTCTACAGCTTTACCAGAAACTTCTTCTGGCAAGTCTATAGTTAACTCTTCCATCGGCTCGCATTGAACCCCATCAATTGTTTTAATAATTACCTGTGGTTGTCCTATTTGCAATTCATAACCCTCCCTACGCATTGTTTCAATTAAGACCGAAAGATGCAATACGCCACGTCCAAAAACCATAAACTTATCGGCACTATCGGTTTCTTCTACACGAAGTGCTAAGTTCTTTTCTAGTTCTTTGTTAAGGCGTTCTTTAATGTGTCGGGATGTTACAAACTTGCCATCTTTTCCAAAAAATGGGGAATCATTAATGGTAAAAAGCATACTCATCGTAGGCTCATCAATAGCAATGGTTTTCAATCCTTCAGGATTTTCGGCATCGGCAATAGTATCGCCAATTTCAAATCCCTCCAATCCAACAATGGCACAAATGTCTCCTGCCTCTACTTTGCTTACTTTTTTCCTACCTAAGCCATCAAAAGTGTGTAACTCTTTTATTCTAGACTTGGTAATTTTTCCATCGCGTTTTACTAAGGATATCTGGGTGTTTTCTGATAGTACACCACGTTGTAATCTACCTATAGCTATACGACCCGTAAATGATGAAAAGTCTAAGGAAGTAATGAGCATTTGTGTTGTCCCTTCACTAACTTTTGGCTCAGGGATATGCTCTAAAACCATTTCTAAAAGCGGCTCGATGTTATCCGTTGGTTTTTGCCAGTCTTCACTCATCCAATTGTGTTTGGCACTTCCATAAACTGTAGAAAAATCCAATTGCCACTCTTCTGCCCCTAGTTCAAACATGAGATCAAATACCTTTTCATGTACCTCGTCTGGTGTGCAATTTTCTTTATCTACCTTGTTGATAACCACACAGGGTTTAAGTCCAAGATTGATTGCTTTTTGAAGTACAAATCTTGTTTGCGGCATAGGACCTTCAAAAGCATCTACAAGAAGTAGTACCCCATCTGCCATATTGAGTACACGTTCTACCTCACCTCCAAAATCGGCGTGACCAGGCGTGTCAATAATATTGATCTTAGTTCCCTTATAATTTACTGAAACATTTTTAGAGGTAATGGTAATACCCCGCTCCCGCTCCAGATCGTTATTATCTAGAATAAGTTCACCTTTATTTTCGTTTTCACGAAACAGACTACAGTGATACATAATCTTATCTACCAGAGTGGTCTTACCGTGGTCTACGTGGGCAATAATCGCAATGTTTCTAATGTCCATAGCTCTTTTTTAAGAAGCGGCAAAGGTAGTCCATTTACTAAGAAGACGAAATCCAAAAAAAAAAGAAAAAAAAGAGAAGAGTAAAATTTCTAAAATGAAGAGAATTCTAACTTTATGATTCTTCGCAAAAAATTAAAATCCGAATTAAATCAATACTAACCTGAACTCAATTTATAACAAATACGGTCTAAATGATGGGGGAATGATCAAATTCCAGAAAATCGAAATGTGTATCAAAACTATTATAAGAGATTGTGCAATTCTGTACAGAGCGGAATATTACCATTACGCATATACTCACGAAAAGCTATTCATTTTGTATTCAGCAACTTTAACGCTCATACTAATCATGAGATAGCAAAGGCCATTTCAAAAATATTGAACATATGAAAGATTGGGAAATTGAAAAGCAAAAATGCTTTGGAGGGGAATCACATATTGCTTGAGCATTTTATGCTGTATCGCTTGTAATTACTCACTTCTATGATGATAGATTCCTAAGTTCAATTAATAAATGTAACATTTTAACACAAAAAGCATGCAATTGTATCTTGATTTTAGTAAGTTAACTCATTATTATGTCTTTATACTTAACAGAGACTTGAAAAAATTGTTAAATTAAACCTTTTAACTAATCATTTTATGAAAACATTTTCATTAATTTTATTTATGATCGTTGGTCTATTTTAATCTTCTTTCACTCGACCATATACATCGAGTATTTTAGTAGAAGATGACCAATTCGTTCCAACCTGTACTGCAACCGTTTACTATCAAGGTGAAGTTGTTGCTTCATTTACTTACACTGGTGCAAATGCCTGTACTTATGCATATGCAGATGCTTGCGGCTACATCGAAAATAATGGGGGTACTTGTCCTCGGCAATAAATTCTTTCTATAAATAATTTTCTCCTTAAATTAACTTTTAAGGAGACATTTTTTTTACTACCTATGAAACATTTTTTTTATTTCGCCTTATTTTTTATCTGTACGTCATCTTATGCCCAACAAAAAGATGTTAAAATTGAAGTTTATTACAACTACGTAACTAACTTTTTTGGAACTGGTTCAGAGTATAGAATTAATTCAAAATTGACCTACAATACAGAAATGTCTATTTATGAAATGGATCATACTAATAGCATATTGACAGATTCTACATTTCAAGCCAAAAAAAATAACAAAGTGTTTGGTGTTAAAAGTAAGTCCAACACGTTTGTGTTCAAGAACTTTTTGAATAATGATATTTTTGCGACAAATAATATAGGATTTTCTACTTTTTACATTAAAGGCAGTACCAACGGTCTTTTTGATTGGAAGTTGGAAAAAGAAACTAAAGAAATTTTGGGTTATTCCTGTCAAAAAGCTACTTGTGATTTTGGCGGAAGAAAGTACGAGGCTTTTTTTACTTCAGATATTAATGTGCCTAATGGGCCTTGGAGATTTCATGGATTGCCAGGTCTTATTCTAGAGGTTAAATCTACGGACGGAGTTTTCTCATTAACAAGTACTGATTTAAAAATATCAAGAAGTAAGGTAGTAATTGAAAATCCGTATGCCAATAAAAAAACTATGTCTTGGGACGATTTCCTCTTGTTGTATAGAAGAAAATACGATGCTATGTTGAGAAACACTATGACTAAAAATGGCCCAACGGGGTCGCTCTCAAAAGGTGGCATTATCCAGTATATCTATGATTAATTTATATCGCCATTGTTAAATTTAAATGAATAACCTACTTTATCTATCGTGGATTCTCTTTTTTTCTGTCCCCCTATTTGGCCAAGAGATTTCTGGTAAAATCACTGACACCTTAAATAACCCGATTTCATACGTTACAATTACTGCTCGAGAACATTCAACCATACCAATTATTGCTTACGATACTTCTGATGCCAATGGGATATATAAATTAAGTGTAGATAATAAGGAGAGCAACTTAATAGTTCTTGAATTTAGCTTACTTGGATATGAGAAAAAAGTAATTGAGCTTAGTGATTTAACTTTGAACTCAAGTAAAGTTTTAGATATTCAATTAGTTCCGGACATCTCTGATCTTAAAGAGGTTATAATTACTTCCAAAAAAAAACCAATAATTGTTAAAAAAGACACTCTAATTTATAACATAGATAGTTTCAAAGATGGGAACGAGAAAGTTGTTGAAGATCTTTTGAAAAAGCTCCCCGGAGTAAAGGTTGATGATGCTGGTAAAATTTTTTTTAAAGGAAAAGAGATCAGTGGATTATTGCTAGACGGAGATGATTTATTTAATGAAAATTATCAGATAGGTTCTAAGAATATCGATATTGATCTTATTGAAGAAATATCTGCGATTGAAAACTACTTAGATAATCCAATTTTGAGAGGGATTTCTAGCTCTGAAGATGTCGCACTCAATTTAAAACTGAAGAATGGTAAATTTGATTTTTCAAATGATAATGAGGTTGGTCTTGGTTTTGAAGGAAGAGCAGATATTAAAAGTAATGTTTTGGGAATCTCAAAATCCATTAAATCATTTTCAACGCTCAGTTTTAATAATGTTGGAAAAGATTATAGCCCTTTTGATTTTTTTAATCCCACAAATATCTCAATAGAAAATGACACACAGAGTCTAACTCCTAGTTCTCGAATAATCCCTGAGACTGTATTTTCTAATGATGTTGGAAAAGAGCGTTCCCGTATAAACAGAAATTTTTTTAATAGTGTGAATGCTATTTTCAAATTGCATAATAATCTCCAGGCCAAAGTAAATATTAACTTCAAAAATGATAATCTAACGAGAAACTCATTATCAGAAACGCAATATAGTGTTAGCCAATTTGATTTGGTAGATATTGATCAGGAGTTAAATCAGACAAAAAAACCTACCCTCTTCAATTCAAACTTGGAATTCGACTATAAAATAGGTGATAAGGCCTTATTTAGA
Source organism: uncultured Flavobacteriaceae bacterium (assembly GCA_964504555.1). GTDB lineage: Bacteria > Bacteroidota > Bacteroidia > Flavobacteriales > Flavobacteriaceae > Dokdonia. Next base: position 23,390 of record CAZDFA010000027.1, read on the forward strand.
AGTAAATCTAATTTTCTTTATGTAGATGTTAACGAATCGAGTAACTCTATTACCAATGATTTTTCACAGCAAAGTGCTCTCAGCTCAAGGGAATACGCTTTAAAACAGTCCTTTGAATACACGAAGAAGTTAAAAAGAAATGTTGCTTTGATTAGCTCTTTGTCGGTTAATTCTTCATCAACTCCCCAGAATCTTGAAATCTCACCTGACATAAGGTTTGATAGCGTAAGTACTTCAATGCAAAATGTGGGGTTAAGAAAAATTGAACTTGAACAATTAAACACATTAGTAAAAAGGACTAGCGATGATGAAATTTTTAAGTTAAATGCTGGCTTTTTGTTTCATGAATCAAGCTTAAATTCAAATTTGAACAATGTATCTTCCTCTTCTAATTTTAGGAATGATATTAAGCAGAGATTTTATTATCCATTTACCGAAGGTAGTTACTTTAAGAAAGTCAATAATTGGCTTTTTAGAGTTCGCTTAAAGTTATGGTATTTTAACAATAGTGTTGAGTATACAGAGGGTGAAAAAAATATCGACAGTGAACAAAGCCGTTTAGTTATTATGCCGACGGTTGGGTTGTCATATAACTTTAATTCTAAATCTAAACTAAGTTTATCAGGGAATTATAGAGAAAAACCGAATACAATAAATAGATTATTCAACAATACTATCTTCTCTTCTATTTCAAGTGCCTCTTCCAATATTCCAGCTCTTGAGACATTAAAGTCGTACACTACCTCTTTAGAATATAGTTATTACAATTTTTTAAACCTCTTTCAATATAGAGGTGGAGTATCTTATTCAATTAGGCCTAATAATTTCTTATCACGAATTAATTTAGATGACTTTCTTGTGTCAACTCAAAGGTTTTTGGTAGATCAAAATTTCAGTACACTTTCCTTCAACTCCAGTTTAGATGCCTTTGTTGAACCACTTAGTTCAAACGTTCGTATTAGTGCAGTTTATGGAATAAATCAATATAGCAATTTCATTAATGATTCAGATTTAAGAGAGAATTTAGCAAATA
>CAZDFA010000028.1:0-24326 GCA_964504555.1 uncultured Flavobacteriaceae bacterium
ATCATATACTATATACGGGCAACAACAGACGGTTGAGATATATAAAAATAGCTTTGACACCAATAATAACACTACAGCTATAATCAACCTTTCCAACACAACCATTCTTTTTAAAACATCTACTGACCAAAAGATGCATATAAATTATAATGTTGATTTTGATGGATTTTCTAAAGAAGAAATAGAAAAAGAATTGAACGCAATTGTTATCGAGGCATCTCAATATGATAATCATATAACCTTAAACGCTACAGCCAAAAATAGAATTCCCAATACTATACTACATTTTAACTCCGAACAGGGCCTTACCCTTGACGACACTTTCTTTGGTGCAAAAAAAGATACTACACGTAGAAAGTCTAAAGACAGTATAGTTAAATCGATAAGACAACAAGCAGCAAGCTATTTTGATAGCCCATTAAAATACTTTAAAGCTATTGATAAAGATGGTAAACTTCGTGCCATACAACAATCTGAAATTAGTAGTATTAAGAATACATTTACCATAGAAATACCCGCAACACTCAAATTAAACATCAATGCCAAAGACACCCACATTTTTGTGTCTAACAATCTGGTTAACGAAATCTCTATTACTCAAAAAGGAGGCATTTTAAATGCAAAGGAAATACGTAATCCTAATAATAACGTAAAAATAAGTGATGCTGTTTTTGAAGCAGAAATATTATGGGGTGGAAACTATGAATTTATCAATTTAAAAAATACCAAAATAGGCAGTCTTGCAAACACTAGTGTAATTTCAGAATTTTCAAAAGTAGAGATTGGAGAAATTCGAGAAAATGTTACAATTAGAGATTTTAATGGCACATATTGGTTTTACAACTGGTCTGAAAACTTTAAGCGTTTTGATCTTTTTTCTGAATATTCTAAGATTCATTATTTCTTTCCTGAAACAGATTATAGTCTTAAAGCCATAGGCAATAATACTGTTAATTATACAGGAAATATTACTGTCAGGATGCAGCCTAGCGAAAATGGAGAAAAGTATAATATGATGACTAGAAAGACATCAGGCAAAGGCAAATTCTCAGGAGCCATTTACTTTGACATGATTCATAGGATAATATATTCTTATAAAGACAATTTCCTTCCTAACAACAACTAAACTCTTTTCAAATAACAAATAATATACTAAAGCAATACCAGTTTTAGCAGGATAAATACACTTAATACAAAAAACGATAATTATTATGAAAATCACATTTTTTACCGTTTTAGCAGTAGTTTTTTCACTCAGTACATCAGCACAAATGACTACCAATGCACTTGAAAAAGAACTTCATCAAATTCAGAAGATTTCAAATAATCAACTAAAGATGATTACAGAATATGCGTCTGAAAACCCAGAAATAAGGGATATTTTAAGCTTTGAGGGAATTGATTATGTAAAATTAAAGTTTATTGGACAGGGACTAAAAAATAGAGGATACCGACTAACTGTAAAAGAAATCTGGGATGGAAAAGTCATTTCAGATACTATTGTTATAAACAGCAAAACTTTAGGAATAAAACAATTTGAAAAAGTAAATGATTCTATTTTTAATATGAAGGTTATTTCTAAACACACTACAGAAAACAAATTAAAGATGACATTTATATTCCCAAGGTTTAGTGTCACAAAAGAGTATGATGCTATACCATCAAATGATTATAGCCTTCGCAATCTAGCTGATGAGAGTAACCTAAAAATTGGGTATGATGAGAAGTTTGATTTACTGACTTACATACTTCCATATGAGCGTGCAGATGGTTCAAAATCTTGGTGTGAAGTAGGCACAGCAGGAAAAGATGTTGAGAATTGGGGTAAAAAATTTGATATAAAGCATTATCTATTATTTGAAATGAAGTTTGAATAATAACCAGCATTTACTTATTCAGAAATCGTTTTATGTCAATTTCTTCAGGAATAGTAGCGGCAGCCACCAAATGATTAATTAATATCTTGGAAAGATAAGGGCCGGCCATAATACCTCGAGTACCTAGACCATTAAGAACAGCAAGTTGCGAATGCTTTGGATGTACGCCGATTAAAGCTCTGCGGTCTCCTGTAGTGGGACGCATGCCTGCTTCCTGATCGATTACTTCAAAGTCGCAGTCGATTAATTTTTTAAGTTTTTCTATTAATTCACTTTTGGCCGTATCGGTGGTTTTCCAGTTTTTGTCTTCCCAATTGAAAGTTGCTCCTACTTTATAGTGATTATCACCTAAAGGAACGATAAAAAAAGACGATTTAACAGCTTCCGTTAGTTGTAAGTCTGGTGCTTTAATAAGCAGATATTCTCCTTTATTCCCTACTAGTGGTAGTGTATTGAAATAGGGGTTGTTTTTGAGTCCATAGCCTTCGGCGAAAATAATACGATTGACTTTGTGATCTTTATAGGTCACTCCATCTTTATGGAGTTCTACCTTTTCATGATCAAATCGTTCCGAGATTATACAGTTGCGCTCATTAAGATAATCTCTGTATTCTTCTAGCAATTTCTTAATATCTATTCGACCGGTTTCCTGTACTTCTCCAAAATCAAAAGGTGTTATTATGTTTTGATTCTCATTTTTAACCAGCCTAGGTTTTATAAAGCGATTCAATCCTACACGATCTGAAGCCGCAAACCAATTATTTTGATCTTCTACCGAAGAAAAAACTTTTTGCAAAGGCAATTTTTGCAAAATGGGCACACCAAGTTTCTCTTCAAGACCACCATAAAATTGCATTGCCAAATCAAACTGCTCAATAGCCCTCCAAGGCATGGTGTACCGCTTGAGAATTACAGGATTATAAAGCCCTGCAGCTACTTTACTGGCAGCTTCTTGATTAGAATCAATAACGACAAAAGACTTCCCTAAACGTTCCAGCCACTCGCAAGCTGCCAATCCAGCCAAGCCAAGACCGACAATGATATAGTCTTTTTTTTGCACGGGTTAAAGATAAGCGCAATGAATTTAATTAGAAATTAATAAAACTAACTAAGAATGTTAGGAGATAACTGCGTTGCGCTTGTTCAGGCACATACGGCGATGGACGATGAAAATTCGAGATTGGTCTTAATTTTTTCTTCCTTTCTAATTGATTTAATTGGTATTAAACCAATTCTTTATTTTTATATTAAGTATTTAGATAAACTTAAGTTGCTACTAATTACAGGATATTGAGTTAATTAATTAAGAAAATAATTAGGAATTATGTCTATAAAAGATCAAGAATTATCAATTGATCAAGAATCATATTTAAGACACCAAAATAGGAAAATTGGGCGTTTCCCAGAACCAAAAAAAGCAACACTCAATATTCTTGAAGATAGAAGTCAAGAGAGTATCATTATTTGTGAGAATCATTGGCAGTTTAGTAATTTAGGAATGGTACCTGTGCAGTTGATATGGGGAAATTCATTGTTCATTATGAATTTTGCGAAGGCCGATTTGAACGCAATTATGATTTCTGAAGATGAATTTAAAATAAGGCAAATACGAGTTCAATATGCTAGAATAACTCTTGTTAACATTCAAATCGTTTACCAACTGGAAATCCGAAACCAAGATATTATTGAAAACTACAGTTACTATGATATATCTAGCGCTATTAACGATCACTATAAACTAGGCTTTGAGAATAATATTATTGGCAGTATTAAGGCTTTTGTAGAAAAAGATGAACTACTTATAATAGCTACTTATTATTCCAGCTCCTTTGATGATACCGTACTTTCCAATATTGTACAGATGAGACAATTTATGTTTCCTCTATTGGAACAGAGTTTCAGGATCTTGTTAGAAGGGATTCATGAGACTAAACTCATTATACCCTTTAAATTTCCACCGGGGATAAGAAATGTTTGTGAGCGTTATCTATGGTATTTTGCACGGATTCTAAAGGATTCCAACATACAGGCAACTTCTGCGCTAGTAGAGCTAGATGATAAAACCATGCTTACAATAGAGCACCCTAAAAAGGAAAAGATTGCTAAAGAAATACTCGAATTACTTAAGAATTATCTTCATTTACCACATTACCCCGATGTTATTCAAGAGGCTGTAAAAGAAAATAGTGATATAAGTATTCTACAATTGCAACAAACTGTTAATCAATTCATCGAAGGTGTTGATTTATCCCTAAAAACTTCTAGACAACAATCAAGCTTAGCCTTAAGGAATTCACAAGCAGCAAAAGATGTTGCTTATAATGCAAATATCCAAAACTTAGAACTTAAAAATTTTATCTTAATTGATAAAATTAATACTCTTGAAAATCGCCAAGAAGAAGGAAAACGAATAACTGCAAAACTATCTTTGCTATGGGGAACTTTAGAACTTGATATCCCATTGTTTTTAAAGACACTAAAACGTCCTTTCTATGAATTGGCAGATTATTTTGATAAAAAATTGAATAGCTAGATAAAGAATGGTGTTTCAAATTGGGATAGCCTTCGATGTTTAAAAATCCTTTACGTTACAATTATTAACTATAAACCAAAAATCAGGAGATAACTCCGCTGTGCTTGTTTTTCCTTTGGTCCCAAAGGTGAAAATGGCAAAACTGATTTCTTTGAAATCATATTTTTATTCGCTCTACCTTATTCCTGTAAACAGCATACGTTGAGCGAATAAAAAAACCACTCTTTTACAGAGTGGTTTTGTCGAGTTATGTGGTACCTCCAGGAATCGAACCAGGGACACACGGATTTTCAGTCCGTTGCTCTACCAACTGAGCTAAGGTACCTCGCCAAAGCGGATGCAAATATAGAATCTTATTTAAAAACCAACAACACCTTGAACCCGAATTATGCATTAGAAAATCTATTACGTCTTGAAATTACCGCAAAACCAATAACTAAGCTGTATTTTTCTTAATTTCAAACCTCATTGCCCAGTTCTAATGCACAGTTCTAGTTTATTCAAGAAATCACTTAGCTTCATTAGGTAAATCTGCATCATAATAGTGCGTAGCATCATAAATCAAATTATCCAATGTAGTATTTTCACTAGTGATTCGGGTTTCGTCCCAATCCAAATAACTAGCCATATCATCCAACACGAGCTGTCTATATTTAGTCATGCTAGGCAAATCAAAATATAAACGTCCTGTACGGCGTACAAAGAAATCGGCCAGGCTATTGGTCATTTCTTTATGAACGCTATACCACAATTCGGCACGAATGAGTCGTTCATACACATCGTTATTGAGGAAATAGTTGATTCGTTTAAAAATTACATCAGCTTGTTTGCCATAGGTTGCAGACAGATACCAGGCCTGATATCCTTCATCTGTAACGCCAATGGTCACTAAACGATCTCGAAGATCATTCTGATATGCCTCTACCTCTTCGCTATCTCGCATAGCATGAGACGTTAAAGTGATATGTTCGGTGCGAGAACGTTCAAAATTTTCTTTCCCTTTTTTACTTAAGGCTTCCAATACTTTTTCATTGACACGTTGCGCCATTTTTCTGTAGCCAGTGAGTTTTCCTCCAGCAATAGAAATAAGACCACTATCGCTAATAAAAATCTCATCTTTTCTCGAAAGCTCACTAGGATCTTTTCCTTGTTCATGGATCAATGGCCGTAAACCAGCCCAATTTGATTCTATATCTTCAATACTTAGTTGAATATCTGGAAAGGTGATATTTATAGCATCGAGCAAATAATGCGCATCTGCTTCGGTAGCGACCACGCGATCTAGACTGCCGGTATAGGTAGTATCTGTTGTACCTACATAGGTGATGCGACCACGAGGAATAGCAAACACCATACGGCCATCAGGAACATCAAAATATACCGAATGTTTCACAGGCAGATGCTCCCTGCAAAAAACAAGATGTACACCTTTGGTAGGATGTAGGCGTTTGTTATTCATGGATTGATCTTTCTTACGTAAGGTGTCCACCCAAGGACCTGTAGCACTTACAATAGTTCTGGACTCGATTGTGACATCATCACCCGTATTCATATCCCGACAGCTTACCTGTGTAATCAGACCATTGCTATTATAGACAAAGTCTTCCATCTTCATATAACTAAGGCACAATGCTCCAAATCCTGCAGCTTTCTTTACCAATTCGATGGTTAGTCGGGCATCATCTGTTCGGTATTCGGCATAAAATCCTCCTCCTTCTAAGGTTTCTGGATTCAGTAAGGGTTCAATAGCCAATGTCTCTCCTTTACCAAGCATCTTACGGCGATCATCCCCTTCTACATTAGCTAAAAGGTCATATACTTTTAAACCAATAGAGGTCATAATCTTACCATATTGACCGTCTTTAATGAGCGGCAACAACATTTTTTCCGGAACTACAAGATGAGGTGCCAACTTATGTACAATGGCACGCTCTGTTCCTGATTCTTTCACCAGTCCAATTTCTAATTGCTTTAGATAGCGTAATCCTCCGTGAATTAGTTTAGTGGATTTATTACTGGTACCACTGGCAAAGTCATTCTTTTCAACTAGACATACACTAAGTCCACGAGAGGCAGCATCAAGTGCAATGCCAGCCCCGGTTACACCACCACCAATGACGACCAGATCAAATTTCTTATTGCGTGCACGCTTGAGCATCCGCTTTCTATCTAGCATCGAGAACCGTAACGGCTGTTTTTTCTTTTTTTCTAAAGTTTCCTCCTGATTTGATTTGGTACGCTGGATGGCATCCTGCCAGCCGCGGTATTTTTGTTTCCGCTTTCGCGAAGGCATTTCTGGTTTAAAACACCGATCATTCTCCTGAATTTGCGCCAACTCCTTTTTTGTCCATAACCCCGCTTTGATTCCGGCTAAAAAAGCAGCACCTAAAGCTGTAACCTCTAGCATTTTTGGCCGATCGACCTGTGCATTCAGGATATCAGCTTGGAATTGCATGAGGTAGTTATTGGCACAAGCACCACCATCAACCTTCAAGGTTTTCATTTGTTTACCGCTATCTTCTTGCATGGCATCAATCACATCTTTCACCTGTAAGGCAAGTGCTTCAATAGTGGCCTTTACCAGTTCTTTTCTTCCCGTACTAAAGGTTAATCCGTGAATACTACCTTTGGCATCGCTATCCCAGTAGGGTGCGCCCAGACCTGAAAAGGCTGGGACGACATACAGATCATCCAGAGGCGGAATACTGTTGCAGATAGTCTCTGTTTCTGCAGCAGTTTCAATTATTTCCAACCGATCGCGTAACCACTGGATAGAAGCACCTCCCACAAAAACGCTCCCTTCCAGCGCATACTTAACATTGTCTTCATCATCTAGACTGGCACAAAGGGTGGTAAGCAGTCCGTTTTTGGAATAATATGGAATCTTCCCCGTATTAAGCAGCATAAAACAGCCTGTCCCATAGGTGTTTTTGGCCATACCAGTTTTGAAACCACTTTGCCCAAAGAGGGAAGCTTGCTGATCTCCAGCAACGCCATAAATAGGAATTTGACCATTTTGATAATTCACTATCCCATAATCTGAGGAGGAATGTTGTACTTTGGGTAAAATCGCTCTTGGAATATTCAACGCCGTCAGCAAATCATCATCCCAATCTAGGGTATTGATATTATAGAGCATAGTACGACTGGCATTACTATGATCAGTCAAGTGATTGCCAGTAAACTTATAGATAAGCCAACTATCTATAGTTCCAAACATGAGTTCTCCAGTTTCTGCACGTTTCTGAGCACCATCTACATGATCTAATATCCATCGCAGTTTGGTTGCGGAGAAATAACTGTCAATAACTAGTCCTGTATTCTTATTGATGTAGCGTTCTAAATCTTGTGCTTTAAGGTCGTCACAGATAGGTGCGGTACGCTTATCCAACCACACAATGGCATTGTAGATAGGCTTACCACTTTTCTTATCCCAAACCACTGTCGTCTCACGTTGATTCGTAATACCAATACCTGCAATTTCGTCAGATGTCAATCCCGACTCCTGCATCACCTGCTCAAAAGTTGCTAACTGATCGGCATAGATTTCTTCTGGATCATGTTCTACCCAACCCGATTGCGGGTAGTGCTGGGTGACTTCTTTTTGGGCAATATGACATATCTTTCCCTGACGATCAAAAATGATGGTTCGCGTACTGGTGGTGCCTTGATCAAAGGAAATGATGTGATTTTGGCTCATTCTAATTCATAGCTCAAAGTGTTAGGCTAAATATACCATTTTAACGCTCACATTTATAAAGAATATGATAAAGCATCCTGCTTTTTCAAGACCTCAAATATGTTAGAATTATCATAACTCTGCGCCCCTACTATTAAATTACAACTATCTTTAAAATTATTTTTAAAGCAAAAATCAATGGCAGACCAATATTACGATCCAAAAGATCTCAGAAAATTTGGTAAAATCACAGAATGGAGCGAAGAACTTGGTAACAAATTTTTTGATTATTATGGAAAAGTATTTGAAGAAGGTGCGCTTTCAGCAAGAGAAAAAGCCTTGATTGCTTTGGCTGTAGCTCATACCGAACAATGTCCCTATTGTATTGATGCCTACACTAAAGCAACCTTACAACTAGGTGTTACCAAAGAAGAGATGATGGAAGCTATACACGCAGGCGCTGCCATAAAAAGTGGCGCAACCTTAGTTCATAGCGTCATGATGATGAATAAAGTAAATAAGCTCGATCTGTAATTTTAGATCAGTTTTTCCGACTTTTGCATCTTGAATCCTTTCAATGCTTAACGCATCCTATGGCTACCAAATCACTCAAAAAGCGGGATAACGATCTGGCTAACGCCAATCGGCAATTGGAATTACTCTCCAATGGAATTTTCCGAAACGGCGAATTACCCACTTTTGCTGATAAAATTAAGGAAACCAATCAGTTTCCCCTTAAAGCGAAAAAATTGGAAATCCTACAGATTAATGTAGGGTATATGTGTAATCAAGTATGTGATCATTGTCACGTAGATGCTGGTCCTGATCGTAAAGAGATTATGACCTGGGAAACCATGGAGCAATGCTTGGAGGTTATTCGCAAAACAGGAGCACATACTCTGGATTTGACTGGGGGAGCTCCTGAGATGAATCCTAACTTTAGACGCTTTGTCAAAGAAGCTAGCAAAGCAGGAATTAAAGACTTTATCGTTCGTAGTAATTTGACGATTATCCGAGCAAATAAAAAATACTACGACCTACCTGAGTTTTTCAAAAAGCACAATGTACATGTGATCAGTTCCATGCCTCATTGGACACGTGGTAAAACAGATAAGCAACGTGGTGACGGTGTTTTTGACAAATCTATAAAGGCCTTGCAAGAACTCAATGCTGTAGGCTACGGGATGCCAGAAAGTGATTTGCGACTTGATTTAGTATACAACCCTTCAGGGGCTTTTTTACCAGGAGATCAAACCAGTATGGAAAAGGATTTCAAAAAAGCCTTAATGGAAGATTTTGGCATTCAGTTTCACCACCTGTTTGCTATTACCAACTTGCCCATATCGCGTTTTCTGGATTACCTGATTGCTTCAGAAAACTATGAAGATTATATGTATCAACTCGTTGATGCTTATAATCCGATGGCCGTTGAAAACGTCATGTGTACCAATACCCTATCTATAAGTTGGGACGGTTGGCTGTATGATTGTGATTTTAATCAGATGCTGGAACTCAAGGTAAACAGTAAAGTAAAACATATTTCAGACTATAATGAAGAGCTTCTGGAAGGCCGAAATATTGTAATCTCACAACATTGTTATGGCTGCACAGCTGGTTCTGGAAGTAGCTGTCAAGGTGTTGTAACGTAATTGATGAATAGAAAAACTGCCATACTCATTTTTGCACAGACTGCGGCTACGGCAACGCAGGCGAAAGCCATTGGTGATGGTAATACCCTTTTTGATGTACTCAATGAACAGACACTAAAAACAGTACAACAAACAGGACTCCCTTATTTTGTGAGTAATGAATACGTACAGGAGGGAGATAGCTTTGGAAGCCGTTTTGTAAATGCTTTCCAAAGTGTTTTTGATGCCGGTTTTGATCGGGTAATTGCAGTGGGGAATGACACCCCACATCTCAATACTCAGCACATTTTAAAAGCAGCAATAGTCCTTGATAATCAGTCCCTAGTGCTAGGACCTTCCCTTGACGGTGGATTTTACCTACTAGGGCTCAATCGTTCGGCTTTTGACGCACAAGAATTGTTATCGTTACCTTGGCAATCAAGGCAATTGACTAACGCATTACTAAAATGCTTTAGCTATTATAGCCAGGAAGACGTTGTCTTACTTCCGCAATTGATTGACATTGATTCGCTAGATGATGTCTTTCTGATTAAGAAATTCCTGTTTTCATTTTCTCTTAAGCGAATTATAAAACAGGTTATACTCCTACTCACGGAAACTACATTTGATATCCCATGCCATTATCAAGGTAGTACTGGGATATATCACCAAGCCATACCAACCAATAAAGGTTCTCCCCTTGCGGCTTAAACTGCTATTTTAAAGCAACTCGCACTAGATATCTCGCCGATATCCCAATCAAACTCAATACAATCATTTTTAATATTATATGCGTCATCGCACTACATATATACTAGTTATCACTTTCCTTTTAGGAAGATCATTATGGGCACAATCGATAGATGATCCTTTACGCAAATACAATAGCGAGACTGTACCATATATCTATGTAGATGAATTGCACAAGAAACTTAAGGACTATGCGCTGCTAGATACACGAAAAAAAGAAGAATATGCGGTTAGTCACCTTCCAGGTGCTATATGGGTAGGCGAAAAATTTGATGACAAGCATATACAACAGCAATATCCCGATAAGAATACGCCTATTGTGGTCTATTGCTCGATAGGAGTACGTTCTGAAGATTTTGGTGAACGATTGCAAAAAGCAGGATACCTCCAGGTAAAAAATTTATACGGCAGTCTATTTGCTTGGAAGAATAAAAATTATGCACTTGAAAACGCAAATGGCAACCCTACAGACAGTGTTCACGTATATAGTGAAGATTGGAGTGTTTATCTAAAAAAAGGCATTAAAGTATATCACTAGTTAACTATGAAAAACGAAAAAAACCTAATCCTCATTTTTACTCGTAACCTCCAATTGGGCAAAGTAAAAACCCGTTTAGCGAAATCCATAGGTAATCAAAATGCATTAGCTGTTTATAAACTATTATTGGAGCATACGCGCGATGAGGTGATTGCTTTAGATGCTACAAAACGTGTTGGATACTCAAACTATCTAGGTAATAACGATCTATGGAATGAAGACCACTTTGAAAAATTTGTACAGGAAGGAGAAGATCTTGGTGCAAGGATAAAGCACGCTTTCGCAAAAGCATTCTCAGAACAATTTGAAAAAGTAATCATTATAGGGAGTGACCTTTATGATTTACAAACACAACATCTTGAAGAAGCTTTGTGCTCATTAGATACCTATGATGCCGTAATAGGCCCTGCACTTGATGGAGGTTATTATCTTTTTGGGATGAAAACTTTATTGCCTGGTGTTTTTGAAAATAAAAATTGGGGCACGGCAACCGTATTACGAGATACCAGAAAAGACCTCGACAACTACAAGGTGCGCTTTTTAGAACCTCTTAATGACATTGACCTAGTAGAAGATCTAGAAGCCTATCCTGAATTTGCCGAATATATCTCCTCTGTAGAAAAACAATTTGCCAATCAATAATAACAGATGATACAGCAACTAGAAGAAACCATAGCATACCTCAAGGAGAAGGGATTTGACCAACCCAAATATGGAATCATATTAGGAACTGGACTTGGACAGCTCATTGGTAAAATCAACATTATCAAAGAAGTAAGTTACAATCATATTCCCAATTTCCCAACCGCTACGGTAGAATTCCATACAGGAAAACTGATCTATGGTACTTTAGAAGGAAAAACGCTGATCGTAATGCAAGGTCGTTTTCACTTATATGAAGGCTATAGCCTGCAAGATATTACCTTCCCGGTGCGTATTATGAAAGGCTTAGGTATTCAAAAGTTACTAGTGTCAAACGCAGCTGGAGCTATCAATCTTAATTTTAAAAAAGGAGAATTGATGCTTATTGATGATCACATCAATCTACAAGGAGGATCACCGCTTGCTTTTAAAGGAGTTGAAAAATTAGGCCAACGCTTCACCGATATGAGCGCACCTTACGATCCTGAAATGAGTGGATTGATAACTGAGATTGCCAAAAAACATGAAATCACTTTGCATAAAGGTGTATATGCTTCGGTTGTTGGACCTCAATTGGAAACCCGAGCAGAGTATCGCTATCTCAAAATCATTGGTGCTGATGCCGTAGGAATGAGTACCGTGCCTGAAATAATTGTCGCCAATCATTTAGGCTTGCCCGTAGTTGCTGTTTCTGTATTAACAGACGAGTGTGACCCAGACCATTTAGAACCAGTCAATATTCAAGATATTATTGCACAAGCTGCCAAGGCAGAACCAAATATGATCACGCTATTTAGAGAGTTAATTAAACAAACTTCTGTATAAGCAGAAGACTTAAACGAAATAAGAACAAATGCGAAGAATAGACAAGTCCCAATTGTTATCGGGATCCGCCTTCGCCAAAATTTAAATTTATGAGCTATTTAGAAACAACAGTAGATGTATACAAAGAAGCAGCCTTAACACCAGATGTGGGCCTGTGTTGTACTACCAACCCTATTTGGGAACTCCCAGGATTAAAGATTCCTAAGATCATGCAGGAAATGAATTATGGTTGTGGGAGTACGGTACACGCACGAGATTTGACAAATAATCCGCGAACACTATACGTTGGTGTTGGTGGCGGGATGGAACTGCTGCAATTTGCCTATTTCAATCGCCAGAAAGGTGGTGTTGTAGGTGTAGATGTAGTTGACGAAATGCTAGAAGCATCCCGAAAAAACTTCATAGAAGCAGAAGAACTTAACCCCTGGTTTAAAAGTGAGTTTGTGGACCTTAAAAAAGGAGATGCGTTAAACCTGCCTGTTGAAGACAACAGCATTGATGTCGCAGCTCAAAATTGCCTGTTCAATATCTTTAAAGAAGAAGATTTGAAACGAGCTATAGAAGAAATGTATCGTGTACTAAAGCCTCACGGTAGACTAGTAATGAGTGATCCTACTTGTGAGCAACCTATGAATGAGACATTACGTAATGATGAGCGCTTACGTGCTTTGTGTTTGAGTGGAAGTCTTACTATTAAAGACTATGTAAAAGCGCTTACCGACGTTGGTTTTGGCACCATAGAAGTTCGTGCACGTAAGCCTTATCGCATCTTGAATCCTGGAGACTATCCTACAGATGAGTTAATCTATATCGAGAGTATAGAGGTAGCCGCAATCAAAGACCCAATGCCTGAAGATGGACCTTGTATGTTTACGGGCCGTGCCGCTATATACTTCGGCAAAGATGATTATTTTGATGATAAGAAAGGACATATTTTGCTCAAAAATCAGCCGTTGGCTGTCTGTGATAAAACCGCAAATGCCTTGGCTGCTCTAGACCGTGATGACATTTTCTTAAGTAAGTCTACATGGCATTATGATGGTGGGGGATGCTGTTAAGGTTTAACGGTTTATTAATTGTTTTTTAGCAAGTGTTTACTACCTTTTCAAGGTCTAACTTTTAATCTAAACAATTCATGATTGTACAGGGTCTGATGGCAGAATTTCAACACGAAGTAGGAAAACACAAGAAAACTATTAAATGTAATCCCTGATAGCGTGTATTAGCTTATTGTCCTGCATAAAACCTATGGAGTGTACGAGAATGAGCATCTCTCAAGTTGGCGAGATTTACAATTGGTATAGAGCGACTCTAGAAACTAATCATTTCAAAATGGATGATTATATCTATGGTAAAGGAGGGCGTCTCTAAAGCTACAAACATCGTTTCCAAATTTGAAGAAAACGTAAAAATAGCTCAAACGGCTTTGGAGAACACTAAAGATAAGGGTGTTGAAATCACTTGGGACATGACTATGAATGGTAAAAATGTGATGCCTCCAATGCCAAAGGCTCAGGTAGTCCGGACGTTTTTAAAAAATCATCTTTATCATTATCGAGGAAAATGGGTAGCTCATTTAAGAGGAAATAGTCACAAAGTATCAGGTTGTTTAATGGCTCGTTTATAAAGATTACAGTCAGCCCTCATAAAACATGTAGATTCTAACTATATCCTTGGGTCACCTTAAATAATCCCAAAAATTGTTTGTAAAGTGTGGCCCAAATTTTGGACTAAGTTTAGGCATAGAGGGAGAAAACTAGTTAACTAAACGCTTTTATAAAGAAAGAATACTTTTAGCTCTCACTTAATCAAAAAAATAATGCTAACAATGAGAATTTATCTAACCTTATTAATTCTTGGAATTTTATGCACTTCATCTTCATGTGGTGCTAGAAAAAATTTGGATCAGATCCAATCTACCAATGATCAGGTAGCTGTTGTCACCCCTACTCCCTTCCCAGAAACTACTGAACCACCTGCAGTAGAAGAAGTAAATCCTGAGTCTTCAGAAGTTGAAGAGGCAGAAGAAACTATTGAAACGGTTACTGAAACTGTCCAGGAACAAGTTGAAGAAGTAGTAACAACTACCGTAATTGAGGTTGACGAAGCTGATGAATTATTTGATCATTCTTCTTATGATAATCTCTTGAAGCAGTATGTTAGCGCAGAAGGCAATGTAAACTATGCTGGTTTTAAATCTAATTGGAGTATTCTTAGAGGTTATATTAAAGAACTTGCAGAAGTTACCCCAGATGATAGTTGGTCACAAGAAAATCAACTCGCTTACTGGATGAATGCCTATAATGCCTTGACAATAGATTTAATCTTAAGACATTACCCTTTAGCTAGTATTAAGGATATTAACAAACCCTGGGATCAACGGTTTTGGCAATTGGGTGGTAAATGGATCAATCTTAATGAGATTGAGCATAAAATATTGCGCACTAAGGGAGATCCTAGAATTCACTTCGGGATTAACTGTGCTTCTTTCTCCTGTCCACCATTACTTAATGAGGCCTTTACAGCAAAAAATGTAGATGCTCAATTAGATTTGCTTGCGCGAAATTTTATAAATGACCCTCAGCGTAATGTGATATCTGCCAATAGTATTGAAATCTCCAAAATTTTTAATTGGTTCGGTAAAGATTTCAAAACAGAAGGAACAGTTATAGATTATTTGAATAAGTATTCAGATATTACGATCTCATCTTCAGCAAGAAAAAAGTATAAAGATTACGATTGGACGTTGAATAAATAAACGCCTTGAAAGAAAAAGAAATTTCTATCATCATACCTACCCTTAATGAAGCTGACCGTATTGGTCGGCTTCTGCTGCATTTGGATAAAAATGCTACGCCCAAAGGGATCAAAGAGATCATTATAGTAGATGGTGGAAGTACCGATGAAACGCTTAATTCTATAACCACAATTAAAACTGAGCTTCAAGCTATTCCTTCAATCGAAGTTATCACGGCTTTGCGGGGCAGAGCACGGCAAATGAATGCTGGTGCAGCAAAAGCACAAGGTACTATTCTTTACTTTTTACACGCAGACTCTTTTCCACCACAAGGCTTTGATACCCATATTATACGAAAAGTGAAAAATGGGAATCAAGCAGGTTGTTTTAGAATGCGATTTGATAGTTCTCACTGGTGGCTCAGGCTTGCCAGTTGGCTCACCCAATTTTCGTGGCGGGCATGTCGTGGTGGGGATCAAAGCCAGTTCATAACAGCGCAATTATTCAAAGAATTAGGTGGTTTTGACGAACGCTTTGAAATCTATGAGGATAATGACCTCATTAACAAATTGTATGCACGTAAAGAATTTGTCGTTATTCAGAAAAAATTAACCACCTCTAGCAGACGGTATCAATCCAACGGTATCTGGAAATTACAATATCACTTCTTGGCCATATATGTCAAAAAATGGTTCGGTGCCTCTGCAGAAGAATTGCATTCGTACTACAAAAAGCATATTGCTTAATATAAACTTTGATAAAATAACTAAACTATGAAAACACGACTTATTTATCTATTTGTTTTGAGTTTGAGTCTTACAACTTTTGCTCAAGACGGCAAGGAACTTATTGCGGAAACTATGGATGCTCTTGGAGGTCAACAAAATTTTTATAATCTGGGAAGCGTTTCTTACGATTATGAATACCAGGACCCTAATACGGGCCTTCATTTAAAAGGAAGAGAAGCTTATATGTTTGATGGAGAATTATCCCGATCTGATTTTGAAACACATACCATGCTAGCACCAAAAGGAGGTCAAGTTACTGAAGGCTACGACGGAAACGATTTTTGGGTAACTATTGATGGCCAAGCAGTGGATACTGACCAAGCCAAAGGCTTTGCTCGCTTTCTTCGCAAGACGAATTATTACTGGTTTACCATGTTCTTTAAATTATTAGATGATGGCGTAAATCAAAAGTTTGTAGGCTCTAAAACAGTAAATGGAAAGGACTACAATATGGTTAAAATTACTTTTGGTGAAAACATAGGTGATGCTAGTGACACCTATCTACTATACATTAATAAAGAGACTAAACTAATTGATCAATTTTTATTTACCATAACCGCTTTTGGCGTAACTGAGCCTAAACTAATGACTTTTGATTACGAAACTTTAAATGGCATTAAAATTCCAGCCAATCGTCAATATATAGATGCTGATTGGGACGGAAACATAAAAGGAGAAAAAGCTGCAACTACTACCTGGAAGAATATCAAATTTGGAAGTGTTGCCGATAAGAGTTTTTTCGCGAAAAGCTAACCAATAAGAGAAATCTAATTAAGTAATGCCTCCTTAGAAATAGGGAGGTTTTTTTAGAAGTATTGCCCAAACCCAAAGACAAATCCATTTGTTGAGTTAGGAGTTACTCCTACACCATAGTCAATTCTAAAGGTCGCATTGAATATTTTTTTATGAATAAAGCGTAGCCCAACACCAGGATAAACACGAATATTTTGATCATCTCCAAAATCGCTAAACTCCCCTCCCGGATTTCGCCAGGTACCTGCATCTATAAAACCATTGCCTTGCACCGTAAATGGCCCTTTTTCTAAAAAGGTATATCGATATTCTGTATTAAGAAGAATTACTCCCGTACCTCTATCTATTGTATTCCCTACACCGCGTATATTCAGATTATTATCAACTGAAAATGGTGCAAAAGGTGAATCTTCATTGGTTGCTAAACCGACACGAAGTCTACTTGCCCAATTACCACGATCTCCAACACGGTGAAAATAAAGTACGTCATTCCAAAAAATAAAGAAGTTGGGTAGGTTTGCAGTATTTTCTTGATTCTGATTTACAGTGACATATTGCACATTCAAAGTGTTTTTAAAACCCTCTACATACTGAAAGTAGTAGTCTAGATCATTATACTCATACAATAGCTTAAGTAGGTTTTTATCTAGATCAAAGTCAGTAGGGACATTTTCTGCCTCTGCAAGTTCACCACCTGATACAACCTCATAATCTTCATTGAAAAAGGTAATACCCGTCTCAATTCTATGATGAAAGTCAAAAGCATAGAGTCCTAAAATTTCAAAGGAAGTGTTATTATACCTGTAATCTGCAGCTCCATTTTGTAAAAAAACAGGTTCTAGAGTTGTTAAATCCTGAAAGTTGAGTGCGAGTCCAATCTTGTTATTGGCCAAAAAAGGCGCTCTAAAATTAATCCCGTAGGAATTAAAAATATCCCGTTGAAAAAATCCGCCGAAGGTGATATTGCGACCTAGGGTGTTAAATTCATATATACCTGCTCTAAAAGCAAATTCTTCATCATTGGTTGTATATATATTCAGTTGTGGATTGATTGTGAAATTCTCTTCGATATAATAGAAAACATTGTATTTGTTTTCCTTCCAGTAAAAAACCTGAAAATAAGCGTGAGCCACAGCTGGCAATCGCTTAAGTCTAATTATATCTTGCTCAATTTTTGTAGAATCTAGTGGTTTCCCTGCTCTAATATCACTTATTAATCGTACAAATGAAGTTCTAAGTTTTTTGTTTCCTTCAACCTTTAGATCTGCAACAACAGGATTGTCAATGTTTTCCCCGTCTTGGGCAGATGTAACAACAGATGCAATTAAAATTAATAATAAACATAAGAAGTTTCGAGGCATCCCTACTAGTCTGAATAAACAAAGTTATGCTATTTTAACTCGAAAAATATTAGCGTAAATCTAATTAACACTTTAAATCAAGAAAAGGTTAAGCTAGCCCATAGACCTTTGTTAAAAAAACTGGCCTATACCAAATACCAATCCATTAGTTGCATTTTCACCAATACCAAAACCGTAATCCAATCGAATCACTGCATTAAAAATACGTTTGTGAATAAAACGAATACCAACTCCAGGGAATAAGCGTGAGGAAGAACTTTCAAAAAGTTGATTTATCTCATTACCTGGTGTACGCCAAACACCTGCATCAACGAAAGCATTACTTTGTATCACAAACCATCCTTTTTCTAGAAGAGTATGTCTATACTCTGTATTCAAAACTACAGAGGCTGTACCGCGATCTACTGTATTTCCTACTCCACGAATATTAATCTGATTATCAAGAGCAAAGGGTGCAAAAGGTGAATCTGTATTTGTTGTAAAGTTAGAGCGTACCCTACTAGCCCAGTTGCCTCTTTTACCGAGTCTAAAGAAATACTCAAAATCATTTGTGAATACAAAGGCATCATCTAAAAAGCCTAAACCACCATCATTAAAAACAAACTGAGCATTGGTCAGGTTTCTAAAGCCAGACACATACTGGTAATCTATATCAAGATCATTGTATTCATATTCACCAAAAATGCTTACAAAATCTGCTTCTAGCTCTTGAGGCAGCCCTAAGTCTGGCTGATCTACTTCTTGTTCATATTCCTGATTGCCAATGATCACGCCAAATTCACCACGATTGTGAAAATTAAATTCATAAACAAGACTAGCCTGAAACGTGCGATTCTGAAAGCGGTAATCAACCGCCTCTGCATCATCATTAGCAAAAATAGGTTCAAACGTAACGTTGTCCTGATAGTTTATTCCGAAACCAAACTTATTAGTAAAAATAAAGGGAGCCTCATAAAACACTCCAAAAGAATTAAATACATCTCTGGAAAAAAAACCTCCTATTAATTGATTACGCCCAAATAAATTGAATTCGAAAACAGAAACCCGAAAAGCAAAGTCATCGTCATTATTTGCTTGAAAAACCCGTAAGCCCGGAATGATTGTAAAATTTTCTACAATAGTGTATTTAACAGTATATGCTGTTGCAGAATTTTTGGTGAGCGTAGACTTTGCATTGGCAATACCTGCCAAGCGATTGAGACGCTCTACATCTGTCGCTACTTTAATTGAGTCATAAACACTTCCTTCCTTAACTTTTATTAAACGTCTCAGAAAAGATTCCTTTGTGCGTTTGAGCCCTTCAATTTCTATAGTCTCTACAATAGGTTCTTGTGCTTGTATAGCACCTATAAAAAGAAAAAATACAATATAAAAAAGCTGTTTCATGTTTCTTTAGTCCAACTGTTAAAGCGAGAAGATAGACGAAATAAAAAGCTCATATTTACAGCTTAGCATAAGAATAGAAGGCAGATTTAACAGGAATTATTGATACCCAAATCTATTTTCTTATTTGATTAAGATTATGACAAAAAAAGCTCGCTTTTATTGCGTTATAAATGATGATTGCTCAAAGAAGTTTACCCAATTATCTTCACTTACCCCCATTAGCGTAATGCTATAACCATCTCCAACAATTAAATCCGGCGGTGTTTCTTCTGTTATATTGAGAACCACATTGTCTAAATTATAATACTGCCAAGTTGGGTCAAAAGTATATGTTCCGGATAGGAATTCGTCACTAGCATCTGTTATTGCCTGAAAATATATAGCATCCTCTTGTTGTACTAAATTTGGCCAATTAAAGCGAGGCATAGTAGATGTTTCTTGATCAATACCCACTTCTTGGCTAAATATTGTATTTCTAGTAAGATGTCTTAATCGTATAGGGTTGGAAAGATGTATTTCACCGCCTTCACGAAAAGTTATAATCACCCACTTCTCCTCATCTGTTTGCCTAACAAAACGTCTTAGAAAGCCGTTAAAAAGTCCCAGCTCAGGAAGATTAATTTGGGTATATAAGGTGTAGTCGTTATTGGGAACATTTGCTGTTTCAGTTTCAAAATATCGAATATCTGTAGTACCAGGACGCGGATAAACATATGCCACTATTTCATTAGGATTTAATGATCCTGAAGCACATGCAATTACATTATCAATTTGAATATCTTCATTTTCAATAAAATCAGAAAGTAATAAAGATGCATTTGCTAATGTTTCATCTACCGATTCATCTGCATCACTTGAACAAGCAATAACCACACTTAGTAAGATGATGTATATTATATTATTGCGCATAATACTCACGTATTGTTTCTTCTACAGGTTTGTTTTGAGGGGTAAACCGATTGTCGGCCGCACCTCCTGATTTTTCATGGTGTATAAACCATTTCCAGACAAATCCCCCCGCAAACCATGATTCTTCCCAAAACTCATCAAAAATTGCTCGCGTTAGATGATCTTGGGCTTTCATATTTACGCTGGTAATCGACCGATCACTAGTCCAGGGTTCTTTTCCAGAGTAATCTCTACTTCTATACCCAAATTCTGTAAAGAGTATGGGCCTATCATTTGCCTTTGCCACTCTCTTTAATTCTTCCTTCCATCGTTGCCATCCTAAACGTGCATTGTCAACCGTAGGAGTAGCCTCTGCACTTATAGGAAAATAGGCATCTACTCCAATATAGTCGAGTTTTTTCCAGAAGTTTACACGTTTATATGCATCCCAATTGGCGGCATAGGTCAAATCACCTTTATAAATGGCTTTTACTTCTTCAATAAGTTTATCCCAAAATTGCGGTCTATTTTCAATGAAGGTTTCTAACTCAGTACCAATACAAAACATTTCAGCACCTACTTCTTGAGCTGTTTGGGCATATTCTAAAATAAAAGTGCGGTAACCTTTCTCCAATTGCTGCCAGCCTTCTTCGGTTTCCATCTTTAGATAGCCCGTATACTCGCCACGCCAAATCCAAATTTGAGGTTTAATCATCACTTTAATACCATTTTTTTGAAGTAGTTGGGCGTAGTGTTTTGCGCCAGCTTTTGTCTCACCAAACCATTGTCTATCCGTATTGTAAATAACCTCTGGTGAGTCAAGACTACGTATAAAGCCAAATGGCATTACCGCTGCATAATTGGCATGAACTTGTACCACCGGGTCTACGTGCTGTTGCTCTGCCTTATCTCGGGAAGCAACAAAACTTATCCCGTTGATCTTAGATTGTCCAAAGCTAGATTGAAATAAAGCAAAAAATCCTAAAACTAGGATAATAAAATTACGCATACCGAAAATATTTTTGACTAAAAATACGACATACTATTCTTAAAAAATGTTAAGTATCTTAACTTGGTTTAAGCACTCAATTTTTTCTAGATACAGCTTTTAATGTAGCTACAAAGCATAAACACTATACATCTTCTGGCAGTGCTAATACAAAAGGCCTGCAAAGCTCGTGTAACCGGTTTCAGAACTTTGCAGGACACTTCAAAATAATAGACTCTCCAGCGAGTGTTGGGGGACTAGCTGGAGCACGTATTACAATATTTACAATACATATCTCAAACCGATATTATATGCTTCTCCAAGGCCAGAAAATGCTCCTCCTCCTCTAACGAAGTAGGAGACTAGACCTTCAATATTCAATTTGTCTGTCAACTGGTATTTAACTCCAGTACCAATTGAGGTTAGATTTTGTTCAAACCCAGATCTTAATTCAATTTGTCCAGCTTGAGTAACCGTTTCAAAATCTGTTAAAGAAATTAATTGAAAATGCTGCACATTTACATTTACGGTAAATTTAGATGATGGGAAGTAGCTTAGAAATACCGCAGGGATAATTCGCACACTATTATTAGCAAAACTACCTACAGAGCCTCCATCTTCACTAACTCCACCTGGAGCTTCTCCCAAGTTTATTTCTGTATTTAAATCAAAAAATAATTGCCAATCTTTACTACCAAGAGCTAAATCATAGAAAAACCTATTTTGAATAGTAAAACTGTCTTGATCTAAAAAGACACCTTGCGCGTCATTTTCATCTCCAATTGTCGAGAAAAAGAAAGATGTCTGCACAGAAAAATTAGCCACACTACCTATTGGCACAAATTTTATAGAAGGTGCAATATTGGTCAAGCCGCTTCTGGCTGTACCAGACTCTCCATCAAAACTAAAAACATCAAAAGCTCCTCTTCCACCAAATGTATTTGATCTAAATTCTAATATCCCCCCTAGAGCTACACGTTTGCTATTTCCTACCCCAAAAAACACCTCTAGATTGGAAGCAAAAAGTGTTTGCCTATCTATTGTTTGAACCTCTTCATCAGCATCAAGTTGTCTTGTCTGGGTAAATAAATTATTAAACCATTTTATATCCACTTGACCTTTTCCTATTAGTCTGGATGGAGTTAGGCTTTGTATTACAGATCCTCCATCATCATCTTGAGCATATACAAATGTTCTCAATAAAAGTAAGGCTAGTAGTAATGTTAGTTTTTTCATTTTAATTAGTTTGCGGGTCTCCCATATAGATAAACCTCAGGTTGTCTTTTTAGTTTTATTTGCTAAAATTGATTTATTATAATGCTTTGGCATCATTAAGCGTCCAATCATATGGATAGTAGCTTATTCTAGAACCTGCTTCTAATGGTTCTTTTCTAAATTTATTAATGTATTCTACCTCACTACCGTATTGCGTAAAGTCTTTTTTATACCACTCAAAGATTTGAGATAGTTGAACTTTTTTACCCTTAACTTTTATGAATTTCGGATTGTTTAATGCGATAACAGTTTGTTTTTGCAATTGCGCCTCCAACGTATTAGCCTTATAAGCTTCATTGATAATTGGAGGACATCCTAAACCTGCGCATACCAATACAAAGTGAAAACGTGCCTCTTTTGGAAATACAGCCCTTAACAATTTATTCTCTAGATCATTAAGAGTAGTCTCTTTGCCGCCAAGACTATAGGTCTTTTTATCAAAAAATCCTTTAATATTAAGTGGAGACTTGGTTGGATATTTTGCAGTGATGCCACTAATTACCGAAATATTATAGGCATTAATCCAAAATGCTTGATAGTTTGCTGCATCACTTTTTGACACTCGAACATCTTTAGCCAATGCCATAAGTTCTTCAAGTTCGGCTGGGTTATTTTTTATACTCTTGTAGTTAACACGTCCCTTAGTTACATTTTTCTTTAAGAAGGCATCTGTCTTACTTATAAAAGTAGCTGGGCTTTGTGCAAAGATTACAGCTGTAAAAAGGATTGCTATTAATGTACTGAATAGTTTCATTTTAATTTAGTTTTAATGTGCACTTCTGTCGATATGTTAACAATTGTGCTTACATGAGATTTCCTAAAAAAATCACAAAATCAAAAAAAGTAACAAAAATGAGCGGTATTTTTAAGAAGGAAAGCAGCTTTATTATTTAAAGCAATTCTAAATAATATTTTACTGTTAACTCTTTTTCGTATGACCGACATAGAGTTTAATCGCCTAATTTAGCGCAAAACGTTAAACAAAACCTAACCAAAAACAATCTAACGTACTACCGTATGGAAGAACACATTGTCATAATTGGTAACGGCATTTCCGGGGTTACCGCTGCAAGACATATTAGAAAATTTTCAGACAAACGTATTACAATCATCTCTGCAGAGACTGATTATTTCTTTTCCAGAACAGCTCTTATGTATATATATATGGGGCATATGAATTATAAGCACACCCAACCTTATGAGCCGTATTTTTGGAAGAAAAATCGTATTGAACTTAAACGCGCTTTTGTTGAAAATATAGATTATAAATCTAAAACCTTGCATTTTACTGATCAAGGCTCCATGAATTATGATAAATTAATTCTAGCCGTTGGCTCAAAACCCAATAAGTTTGGTTGGCCTGGACAGGATTTGTCTGGGGTCCAAGGATTATATAGCTATCAGGATTTGGAAGCATTAGAAAAAAATGCGCCGAATAACAAAATCTGCAAACGAGGAGTTATTGTGGGTGGCGGTTTAATAGGCATTGAAATGGCTGAAATGCTGGCGTCCAGAGGCATTCCTGTGACCTTTTTAGTACGTGAATCGAGTTTCTGGAATGGCGTACTGCCCAATGGCGAAAGTGAAATGATCAATCGTCATATAAAAAACCACCATATAGACTTACGATTAGGAACCAACTTACGTGAAATATTAGCTGATGAAAATGGGCAAGCCC
>CAZDFA010000029.1:0-24047 GCA_964504555.1 uncultured Flavobacteriaceae bacterium
ATGAGTTTAGGACAGAAGATTACCAAGATTAGGAAAGAGAAAAAATTATCTCAAGTAGATGTAGCTTCGTATGTAGGTGTTTCTCGTGATGCCATATCTAAATATGAGCGTGATGATAATTCTCCGTCTATTGAGATGGCTCTAAAGATTGCAAAGGTGTTTGATATTTCTGTGGATTATCTCTTGGGCGAAGGCAAGCACGCTTCTTTTGATAAGGAGACTTTAAAACGCTTGGAGGATATTGAGAACCTTGACCCTAATACTCGCGCCACACTTTTTAATGTGATTGATACTTTTCTGCGTGACGCAAAAGCTCGTAATACGTACGCATAAAAAAGCCTCCTGTTAACAGAAGGCCTATCTTTATTTTAAATAGTTAATAATCAGTATTTCAAAATCATAATTTTCAAAAAGCGCCAGTTTACTACACTACCAAGTAATCCGATAGTCATATAATTTATTTTATTCATTCTTTAGCTCTCACTAATGAATTATAAAGCCCTCTATACTTTCTGCCATGAATGTTCTCTAATTGTATAATACCATTTAAACTTAAACTATCTATTAATAACTTGTTGTAATTAAATCCTCCATTAACAAGTTTAAGAGTGTCCGGATTTTTTATTTCAATTTCTGGACTATATGAAATACTATCTGACAAAATTATATTTGTATTGTCGTTATAATTAAATCCAACAATGACAATTTCTCCTTTCACATAGCTATTTTTTTCATATGTATTTTGATATGAAGGTATATCTCTTATCGCAATACTGTCAAAAATAAATTTTTTATTCAGAGAATTAAGTATTTGAGATAAAGAATCGTTTTTTCTTGTTAATTTCTTAATAGTCGTTTCTTTTGAATTAACATTTTCACATCCAATTAATACAAAGGATATTACTATTAATAATACTAATTTTCTAAATACCATTATTAGCAGTTTTAAGTGAATCTAATTTTTCCTTATTTATGTTATCCATCCTCTGTTTTTGCTGATTTAGAGATCTTTGTGAAGCATTATTTACACTATCTACTTTACTCTCTGGTACCGTCACGTTAACTTCTTCTATATTACCATTTGAAGAAACATGATGGCCATTTACAATTCTAGTCTCTATTGATCCAGCTCTTCGAGTTATAAATGTGGTATCAGTATCTTTATCAGCAAAACTCTCTATTGACCCTTCAACACCTTCCGCAATATCTCCACCTAGTCCCATTCCATCTACGACTGTCTTAGTCGTCTCTGCTTTATCTAATGCTTTGCCTGTTCCTGGCTTCTTCTGGGAGTTGGGCTTAGTCCTGTTACCACTTTTGCCTTTTGCACCAGCTATGCTACCAGCAGCAAAAAGACCATCTGCTTGTAAAGTTAAGTTATCCTTTGGATGATCTGCTATATTGGTCTGTGCATTTAAGGCATTACCAGTATCTCCATCATCTGTTTCAAGCTCAACGGCAGAGCCAATTCTTCCTGGAGGTGCATTGCCAGGAGGAGAATTATCGCTATCTCCTGTAAAGTCCAAAGTAGCTAAACGTTTTGCCAGTCTAGAAAAACCGATGAGGCCGCGAACAACATTTTTTAATGTACTACAACAACCAAAAGGCATATTCCCATCAGGATCGATAAAATAAATGGGATTGTCAAAAGCAAAATTATAAGGGCTGTGTCTTCTCATTGCTTCCGCAAGCGGATCAATATTCATCCATCTACCTAGTGCAGGGTCATAATTACGTGCTGAGAAGTCGTACCATTCCAGTCCAAGTTCAGGATTATTTTCTTTGCCATTATATGCAAACCGTTCCGCCATTGAGTTGGCGTTTGATGTAATCGTGTTATTGTAACCCTTTTGTAACAAGCCAAAAGGATAGTAGTGCTTTTCACTTATAATCTCATCTTGTGATACAAACCCATCTCCATCACTATCTGAATAGGTGAGCCTTACATTCCCTAAATGGTCTGTATAATTAAAGGCATAATGGAACTCGCTTATGCATTTTTTTTGCTCGCGCACTCTTTTTTTGGAGTGTATAATCTCCAGAGAATTAAAAATTTTATGAGTTATCCTTTTGCATCCCATTGATGCACTAATATAATCATAATCAAGTATTGCCCCGCAGCAGCAACCCAGTTTTATTTGCAATAAATCCTCTGTTTTGCTGCTGCTTCCTTCTCCTCGATATGTTTACATAAAACGGGTTATAGTACTTCCTCGCTTCATCAATGGCGTAGCTATAACCAGTTCTATGTAAAATACTCCCATAGCTGCGCCCCAAGCTGCCGATGCTTTTGAGCTACTTATGAAGAAGGTGTCATTCCGTTGATAGATAAACCGCCATCCCACATGCCTTTGCGCCATTTATCTATCAGCGGAACGTTTTCAAGTTGGTTTGTCTTTTGTAAAATGCTTAATTATTTGGGTGATAGGGAGGATTTGTAATAATGATTTCAATTCTTTATTTATAGCCTTCATTTTTTTGATAGGCATTATCCAATAAGCCACCAGAACCAGTAAAAAGGTCGAACATAAAATTATAATTGTTATTTCCATAGCGATACGCTTTATTCTATTTATATTACTATTATCATATTGTTTATGTTTTGTCAACTAAAAATTAGGCAACAAAAAAAGCCCCAACCCTTTCGAGCTGAAGCTTTGCAGTAAGATACGGATTTTCATTTACATAGATGGTAACTAAAGGTGCTTTTGTATCAACTTTGTTTTCAACACACAAACGTTCCGCAGCTTGTCAAAAAGTGGTGGGTGAAGCGTGGATTTTGGCGAGCTGTTCTACACCTTCTGCAGAAGTACCATTTACGGTAACAAGGGTAGGCAGGTTAAGATGGTTGTAGGTGATTGCCGTAATGCCTTTATTGGCATCACTTGTTTGGTTACCATTCTTATCATAACTATAGTCTGTACCACTAATATTACCATCATAAAAGCCTTCATCACGCCTTCTTTCTACCGTCGTAGTGTTGTTAGTACCCAGGCGTTCTCGTACACCACTCAATTGATTACCCGTATAGCTATACCCTAAGTTATCTGTAATAATATATTGCCCGTTGCCATTAGTTCCTGCTGAGCGCCAAAGATCTAAGATATTGCCGTTTTTGTCATAGCCACCAATACGTTCTCGGTACCACAGGGTATTTACAAAGTTAGCTCCAGGCCTTCGCACAAAACGGGCTTCTTTAAACCTATTCATAGCATCATACGTATATCTATAGCCTTTTGCTTCATTTTCTGGTCCGGCTGTGCGCCATAGTGTTTCTGATATATTCCCGTTATATAAGGGTACAGATGCGCCTGTAGCCTCAGTAGTGTCATAATTAATCTTAAAATTAAACAATTTAAAATTAGGAGCTCCAGGAGCGGTGTCAATATCATTAATCTATTTTAACCAACCACGTACGGTATAGGCGAGGTCAATATTTTGTAGCCCATTTGGCCCTGGCTGGCTAAAGTCTTCTGCAAGAGCAGTTTGTCCACCTACTTTCTTACCTACAAGCCTACCCAGTTCATCATAGCTGTTGTGTGCAATAAGTTGTAATTCACCATCATTGATTTGTTGTTTTTGAGTAAGTGACCTTAGTTGATGGTCATAGGTAAAATAGTCTTTGGTAGTAATGCTTTGCTGACCTTCTTTGGTATGTGTCGCCTCACTCTCCAGTACCGTATCGCTAAAGTCTAAATGAGTTTTTACAACACCAAAGGTGTTTAAAAAACTATTGCTACTGGCTACCCATATGGGGGCACCATCCTGATCATATACCGTATAGGTGGTTATCCAATCATTAGTCTCCAATACTTTTACCTTAGATCCTGTTGCAAGACTATAGTTATTGCTTGCCAGGGTCTGCCCATAGGCATTTACATTGGCTGGGTTTACTGCATCTGGGTGTACATTCCAATCAAAGACATAATCATCGTAATAATTGATGGTTAGCACTTTGCACTTTTGTTAGCTGAAGAAATAGTAAAGGCTAAGAAGAAAAAGTAGAACACTTCTTTAACACAGTTACTCGGTTTTTATTTAAATTGCTATTCTAACAAAAAGGAGCTTAAAATGAACAAACTAATCCTTCTAGCTAGCTTTTGTAGTACCTGCTGTCTTCTTGTACTTCTTCAAAAAGTATAATCCCAAAACTGGAAGGGCAAGATGTACAGCATTATTGCAACTGGTATAGTTTGATTTTTTCAGAAATGTTTTTCATTTTTATACTACCTGCACAGATCATCAAATCTTTATCTTTTTCAAGTTTATCATAGGTCGATTCTGAAATTAATAATTTAGAGTCAAACTCCTTATTGGCCTGCTCTATGCGTGCAGCAACATTAACAGTATTACCTGAAATGGAAAATTGTTTTCGTAAATCATTTCCAATATTACCCATAACTACTTCACCACTATGAATTCCAATTCCAACTTTGATGTCGGGGATTTTATTCAAACGCATTTGTGTAGTAATTTCCTCAAAAATCTGTATTGCTGTATCAAAAGCTTGCTGAGCGTGTTTAGGATCGGTAACAGGTGCTCCAAATGTAGCCATTAACCCATCTCCAAGAATTTGATTAACAATACCGTTATTTTTATTAATAACATCGAGTAGTGGATTGAAAAAATTATTCTGAAAAGTAATCACTTCTTCAGGAGATTTTTTTTCTGCGAAACTGCTATATCTTCTTATATCTAAAAAGAGAATAGAAACTACATCTCTTTTAATCATAGAATTATCTTCTAAAAGGGCTTGAGCTACAGGCCCGGAAACTTGTTGACCAAACAGATGTTCAATATCTACAGTTTGTTTCTTCCAATTCATAGATTGATTCAACCATTTTTTAAACTCTCGGGTCACAAAAGTCGCTCCAAGGAAGGCTAAAAACATAAAAAAACTTCGTGCTATATATAGTGTAGCAGGAAAATGTAAAATAGTATTATCAACATCATACCGTCCTATAGCCCATAGGGTAACAAACAAATAACTAATTGTTGAAATAAGCCCTAAAACAAAGGTTTGGGCAGTATTTAAATTAAGTGCAGACAAAGAAAGAAGTACGAAATATATAAATATTAAGGGCGAATCCAGAAATATAGGGGTCTCTTCTAGTGTGGTCAAAAGAAATAATAACACGCCTGGAAAAGCAGCTTCTATGGTAATATTGATTAGCTTCATTTTGTTCGGGTAAAGCGCACTGCGTCTCAAGCAGATTCGAACAA
The DNA here is from genome assembly GCA_964504555.1 of uncultured Flavobacteriaceae bacterium. Lineage (GTDB taxonomy): Bacteria > Bacteroidota > Bacteroidia > Flavobacteriales > Flavobacteriaceae > Dokdonia. The sequence continues at coordinate 5,224 of CAZDFA010000029.1, forward strand.
TAAAAAAGCTTATGATCTCAAATATCAAAAAGATAACCAACCATCCTATAATCACATACTTCGTGTAATTTTGGTTAAAAAATTGAGTAGTTCCCTCGATCAAAAAGAAATTGACTAACATAATCAAGAGCCCAACAGCCAGAAAAGCTATAAAGGCTCTAATTCTTGTAAGTTCAATTCTAGATATAGCCATTTTGATTTCTCTACTATGTATATCATTTAATGACATTTCAGAGTCGAACGAATTTTTAAACAAATCTTTCATTTCGTAAAATAATATACATGATAAAAATCAATTTAACCTTCTTTTTTCTGTCATTGTTTTGGTTTCTGGAACAAATCAATTTAAGTACGACCTAAAAACTCTACCACATCTCCCGCCATTAAGTCTTCCATACGGTATTGATTAATTGCAATATCTGCCGCAGTTCCGAGAAGGTATACCCCAAACATAGTTGCTTCAATGGGATGTCTAGATTGATGAATTGAAAATTCCTATTGTAGGATTGTATAAGAAACCAGTCTTACTATTTTACAGGGATAAATAGTGGCTGAGGTGCTTAGTGTTTTTCTTTTTCTTTTTTTCCTAAATGAAAAATGACTCCTGCAGTTATAAATTCATCACTCAGCTGACCTATAATGCCAGAAAACTCAGTAAATATGTATACGCTTGATATATTATAGTGTACTCCAAATCCGTAATTAATTCCTAATTCATCAATAGTTTCTATTTCGTCAGTATCCTCTATAAGGCGTTCTCGTTCTGAAGTGAAATTAACTCCTGTCAATGGGTAGACCCCAAACTTCTCAGTGAATTCAATAATGTAATGTCCATTAAAGCTAATGTCTAACAGTTGGATTTGGTTTGCTTCGTCTACATCTTGGTACGGAAAAAAAGAAATTTCTGGACCAAAACAAAACGCTTCATTTAATCCATAATAAAATCTCCCGTTTGCTCCTAACAAATCGTCATTAAAAGCATATGCAGATCCTACACCTCCAATAAATCCAGTTTCTTGTCCAAAAGATTTTGATAAAGAAAAAAAGAGAATCATTAATACAAAAACAGGCGTATATAAAGAGCCAGTTTTGAGATTTATTTTTGACATTGAGTGTGTATTTTTAGTATTTTGACAGAACTTTTTTGAAAAAGTAAAAATACAATTATAATGCAGCAAACCCTTTACTTTTTTTTAAAAAATACTTACTCTAGAGAGCATTGTTTTATAGGTATTTTATGGGATGGATGGTATACGCTTTTGCGAAAGCAAACTATTTAAAAGAATATGAATTATATCCTAATTTAGAATAATTAAGGCGTTTAGCGTTATAGAGTCTTCATCGCTATCACCATTTCAATTTCCACTGTCCAATTCCTTGGAATCATCATGCTCACGCCAGAGCGCGCATGACTGTCTGTGAAGATTTTGTTTAAAAAATGAGTAGCACCATTGATCACTTCTTAGGTATTATTGAAATTTGCTCAGACGTTTATCATTCTCAGAACCTTGACGATATCTTGTAAATGATGAATATTAGCAATAGAACCTGCCGCCTGTAAGCATTTATATGAACGTAATTTAGCAGCATTATTTGCTTTAACCAGAGAAACATCTTCACCAACTTTGCCTGGAGTGCCTTTTCCGTTTACAGCACAAACCTGTCCAGATGTATAAATAAGATTTCCTGAACGCACAGCATTGACAAAGTAAAAGAAGAAAAAATAGAAGACTGTCTTGATTCGTGATTCTAATAAGTCTTGTGTATTAGGCTGTTAAAATAAGTAAAGTCGATAATTGAGGGCAAAGCAAATCGCTATACAATATAGGGTAAATGTCTCGAGCTATCTAATCAACATTCCCGCAATAGTAGCCGTGAGTAGGGCGGCTATGGTACCACCAATAAGGGCAGTGATACCAAAACGCGCCAAGGTGTCGCGTTGCTTGGGCGCGAGCACGCCTATACCGCCTATTTGTATTCCAATAGAGGCAAAGTTTGCAAAACCACAAAGGGTATAGGTGGCAATCACTACAGACCTATACTTGCTTAGGGAACCAGCAGCTTTTAGTTTACTTAACGATCCATAGGCATAAAACTCATTGAGGATCGTTTTTTCACCCAATAGTTGACCAACTAGCACCATATCCTCAGCAGGGACGCCAATCATCCAGGCCACAGGAGCAAAGAGGTTTCCTAGTATATATTCCATAGAAAATTTAGAATAACTATCACTATTACTAGCAATCCAATCATTTAATCCTGAGGCAGATCCAATACCACCTAATCCCCAATTAATAACGGCCATTAGGGCTGTAAAAACTAAAAGCATCGCCCCTACATTCACAGCTAGTTTTACACCCTCTGTAGTACCTCTTGAAATGGCATCTAACAAATTGCTTCCTATTTTTTCACGAGAAATATCCAGTTGACGGTTGACCTCTTCGGTTTCTGGATAGAGCATTTTTGCAATGAGTATTGCTGCTGGGGCTGACATTACGGAAGCTGTTAAGAGGTGTTTTGCAAAAATCACTTGTTCTTCAATACTATCACCACCTAGAAAAGCAATATAGGCGGCCAATACCCCACCAGCTATAGTTGCCATTCCACCTACCATAAGACAGAGCATTTCAGATTTGGTCATTTTGTCCAAATATGGTTTTACAACCAAGGGCGCTTCTGTCTGACCTATAAAAATATTAGCTGCTGCTGCTAAACTTTCCGCACCAGATAGGCGCATCGATTTACTCATTACCCAGGCAAAGGCCTTTACGATAAGCTGCAAAATGCCTAAATAGTACAGTAGGGAGGTAAACGCCGAGAAAAAAACAATGGTAGGTAATACCTTAAAAGCAAATATATACCCCAGACTATTGGAAGGATTTATTAGTTCACCAAACACAAAAAGCGCCCCCTGCTCGCTAATATTCAAAAATTCAACGACTTGTTGTGAAATCCAATCAAAAAAATGTGCTACTAATCCAACTTTGAGTACAAGTAATGCAAATGTCAATTGGAGGGTTAGTCCAGAAAATACTAGTCTCCAATTAATACGTGATCTATTGCTGCTTACTGCATAGCAAATACCTAAAAGAAATACCAAACCCAAGACACCACGGCTGATACTCGTTAATGAAAATCCTAAGGTAGCTGTATCTGCGGTTAATTGAGTAACATTTGTAATGATGGGCAAGCCTATTGCTGTGATACCCATTTAAAGATTGGTTTAGTTGCGTTTTGAAATTTCATCGCGAAGCATAGCCGCCTTTTCATAGTCTTCATTAGCGACTGCTTGCTCTAATAATGTATTAAGTTCTTGCAGGGACATTTTTTTGAGGTCGTTATCTCTGGTATCATTTGCCTCATCTAAAAGTATTTCTTGCATTAAGGCTTCATCATCATCTGTTATAGCCTCTGTAGCACTACTTCCTTTAAGATAAATCCCTGCCTTGTCTAGAATATTTTTATAGGTAAAAATGGGAGCTTGAAATCGCAACGCTAATGAAATTGCATCACTAGTACGCGCATCTATGATTTCTTCTATTTTATCCCGTTCGCAAATAAGGCTAGAATAAAAAACACCATCTACCAACTTATGGATAATAACCTGCTTAATAACGATGTCAAACCGATCTGCAAAGTTTTTAAACAAATCATGGGTTAGAGGTCGAGGTGGGCGAATTTCTTTTTCTAAAGCAATTGCAATAGACTGAGCCTCAAATGCTCCAATAACTATTGGTAATTTTCTATCGCCATCAACTTCATTGAGAATAAGGGCATAGGCACCATTTTGTGTCTGACTGTATGAAATGCCCTTGATATTGAGACGTACTAAGCTCATAATTGCAAAAATAGAAAAACTTAACAGAGTACAACTAGAATTCTAATATCTATTAGATGATAAATGATAGCAAAATTCTCGGTTAAATATAAAAGGCCATGGTATTAAAAATACATAGCCTTTTATAAAAGTTGGGAATGTTATTTAACTATTGGCCGCTTTGAATGCCTTTAGTTTTTCATTGAGTTGTGGTATAATTTCAAAAGCATCACCTACCATACCATAATCAGCTGCCTTAAAGAAAGGAGCCTCTGGATCACTATTAATTACCACTTTTATTTTAGAAGAATTTATCCCAGCAAGGTGCTGTATAGCTCCAGAAATACCTATAGCGATATACAAATTAGAAGCAACAGGTTTTCCTGTTTGTCCTACGTGTTCTCCATGAGGTCTCCAACCTAAATCAGAAACAGGTTTTGAGCAAGCTGTTGCTGCACCTAAAATGTCAGCTAGCTCTTCAAGCATACCCCAGTTTTCAGGTCCTTTAAGACCGCGTCCACCAGAAACAACAACTTCTGCATCGGCAATGGTTACTTTATCTGTTGCTTTGTCTACAGACTGCGTTTGCACTCTTTTGGTGCTATCACCTAAATTGGCTTCCAATTTTTCTATAGCTGCACTCGCCTGATTTTCGTGCAAACCGTAAGCATTTTTAGCAAGACCTACAATTTTTATAGACGTTTCAATACTGGTCGTTGTAAATGCTTTATTGGTAAAAGCAGAGCGTTTTACTTGAAATGGGCTCGTGCTTTCAGGCAAGGCTACGACGTTTGAGGCATACCCAGCGTTTAAATGAGCGGCAAGTAAAGGTGCCACATATTTTGCATCTGCACTACTGGATACAACAACTGCCTGAGCAGATTCCTGTTGAGCTACTTGTGCAATAGCTTTAGCGAAAGCGGAGGCATTGAAAGCTGAAGTCTCGCCGTTGGTTATATTAATTACTTTATCAACACCATAGGTACCTAATGCGCCAGCGTCTGAAGCATTAAAAGCAACAGCTACTACTGACGTTCCTAATTTTGCTGCAACACCTTTGGCGTAGCTAGCAACTTCAAAAGCAGTCTTTTTAAAAACTCCGTTATCTGATTCGGTATATACTAGAACTGACATATCTTAAATTAATTTCTGCGAAGGCGGAAACCTCATCCACCCAATCGCAATTTAAATTCCCACGATGGTGGGAATCTTACTCAAATTTTTAACTTATTTATATTTTATATGGCCTTTGCTTCGTTATGTAATAAATCGATTAGATCATCTACATTATCGGCCAACTTAACCGCTCCTTTCGGAGCAGGTTTTTCAAAACTGACTGACGCAGTTTGTGCGCTTGCACCAGAGGGTTCTATAACATTCAATGGCTTTTTGCGCGCCATCATGATGCCTCTCATATTAGGAATACGCAGGTCACTTTCTTCAACCAATCCTTTTTGACCGCCTATAACGAGTGGAAGGCTAGTTGATACGGTTTCCTTACCGCCATCAATTTCGCGTACAGCAGTAGCATTTGTACCATTAACCTCTAAACTGATACAGGTATTTACAAAGTTAGCTTCCAAAAGACCGGCTAAAATTCCAGGAACCATACCTCCGTTATAGTCTATAGACTCGCGACCAGCTATAACCAAGTCATAGTTGCCATTTTTCACAACTTCAGCAAGTTCTTCAGCTACCTGAAAACCGTCTGTGGGAGGGGTATTTACCCGTATAGCGCTGTCTGCACCAATGGCCAATGCTTTGCGCAAGGTTGGTTCGGTTTCGGCGCCTCCAACATTTACAACATCAACAGATGCACCTTGTTTTTCTTTAAACCACATTGCTCTAGTGAGACCAAATTCATCATTGGGATTAATTACAAATTGAACACCATTGGTGTCAAATTGGGTGTCATTTTCCGTAAAATTAATCTTGGAAGTGGTATCTGGAACGTGGCTTATGCACACTAATATTTTCATTTAAGGAGATATTTATTTTTAATACGATGATTTCGTAGCAAAAATACCATAAAACTTTCAAATTACTATGCGCGCATAGTAAAATTTTGGCTGAGGAGGGTGTGTCAACCTGAGCGAATTGATTATTTTTGTATTCCTTTCAAGGGATTTCAATATTAATTCGTGTTTGCCTTTAAATTGATGTAAACACATTAAATACAAGATCTGCTTTTGCGGAGATACATATGAGAACAATCCAATTTAGAGAAGCGGTTTGTGAGGCGATGAGTGAAGAAATGCGCCGCGATGAAGCCATTTATTTAATGGGCGAGGAAGTTGCTGAATACAACGGGGCTTACAAGGCATCTAAAGGTATGCTTGATGAGTTTGGTTCTGATCGCGTTATTGACACACCAATTGCCGAACTAGGTTTTGGAGGAATTGCTATAGGTAGCACAATGACAGGTAACAGGCCTATTGTAGAGTATATGACCTTTAATTTTTCTCTAGTAGGTATTGATCAAATTATAAATAACGCTGCAAAAATAAGACAGATGTCTGGTGGGCAATTTAATTGTCCAATCGTTTTTAGAGGACCTACAGCTTCTGCAGGACAGCTGGCGGCAACACATTCACAAGCTTTTGAAAATTGGTATGCCAATTGTCCAGGATTAAAAGTAGTAGTGCCTTCCAATCCTTATGATGCAAAAGGGCTTTTAAAATCTGCTATTCGAGACAATGATCCAGTAATTTTCATGGAGTCTGAGCAGATGTATGGAGATAAAGGAGAAGTCCCCGAGGGAGAATATATTATTCCATTAGGATTGGCAGATGTAAAACGGGAAGGAAGTGATGTTACTATTGTCTCTTTTGGTAAGATTATTAAAGAAGCCTATAAGGCAGCAGATCAATTAGCTGAAGAAGGAGTCTCTTGTGAAATAATTGATTTGCGTACCGTACGTCCTATGGATCATAAAGCGATATTAGATTCAGTTAAAAAGACCAATAGATTAGTTATTCTTGAGGAGGCATGGCCCTTTGGGAATATAGCTACAGAAATTACTTATCAGGTGCAATCACAAGCGTTTGATTATTTGGATGCACCTATTGAAAAAATAAATACCGCAGATACACCGGCGCCTTATTCACCTGTGCTTTTAGCTGAGTGGTTACCTAATAGTGAAGATGTCATAAAAGCTGTTAAAAAAGTAATGTATAGATAATCTTTTGCTGCTAGTAGCATTATACATTGGGCTTCAAAAGTGGTATTACTTTTGAAGCTCTTATAGTTTTAGATGAGGAGATATTTACTAGTAAACATATTTTTTTTTATATCCTTTCTTGGTTTGTCTCAAACTAAGATTAGTGGCGTTGTTTCTGATCCTTCTGGAAGCCCTATCCCTTTTGCAAATGTCGTATTAGTGGGGTCTAATGAAGGCACTATTACCAATGAAAATGGACGCTTTTATGTGGAAACTAAAGAAACTTATGATTTGGTTAGAATTTCCTTCGTCGGGTATACTTCTAAGGAAATTACGCTTACGCAGAAGGTAACTTACGATATGCAAATCACCTTGAAAGAAGAGAGTGGTGCTTTGAAAGAAGTGGTAATTTATTCGGGTAAAACCTCCAAAAAAGACAACCCAGCTATTGATATTTTAAGGAAGATATGGGCTAATAAAAAGGAAAATGGTCTTAGTCAATTCAAGCAGTATACCTATGATAAGTATGAGAAATTAGAATTTGATCTCAATACCATTGATAGTGCGCTTATAAAAAGCAGAGTTTTTAAAGGTCTTGAGTTTATTTTTGATCAAACTGATACTTCAAGAGTTACGGGAAAAACATATTTGCCCATTTTTATAAATGAAGCAGCCTCCAAAATATATGGTGATAATCTTCTAGGGCAGGAGAGAGAAGTGCTTTTAGGGAATAAAAACAGCGGTTTTAATGATAATCAACTGCTTATAGATTTTATTAAGGATTTGTATAACCAATATGATATTTACGATAACTTTTTACGATTTTTTGACAATGCCTTTACCAGTCCATTGTCCAGAACAGGGATACAAGTCTATAACTATGTACTTGCAGATAGTGCGTATATAGATAAAAAATGGTGTTACAATATTATTTATTACCCCAGAAGAACAAATGAGTTGACGTTCAAAGGAGATTTTTGGGTTAATGACACAACCTATGCAATTAAGGAAATTAATCTTCAACTTTCCAAAAGTGCAAATCTCAATTGGGTTAAAGAGCTCTATATGGAACAGGAGTTTGATATCTTAAATGATACTACCTTTTTACTCAAGCGTGATTATTTTTTATCGGATTTTTCGATTCGAAAAAAAGAAAGCTCTCGCGGAATTTATGGTAAGCGCACAACGCTCTATAACAACTATGTTTTTGATCAAGAAAAGGAGGAAGACTTTTACAAACAGCGCACCTATTTTTATGATCAGGATATTTATAATCGAGACGATACCTTCTGGGAGACTAATAGACAGGAAGAGTTAAGTAAAGATGAACGTGGTGTCTATAATATGCTAGACACCTTAAAAACCATTCGAAAATTTCAAAATTTTTATAATGCCGGAGCTATTTTGGCAACGGGCTATGTGGGCATACCGCAATTAAGATTGGATTACGGGCCTATTTTTAACACCTTTGGTTTTAATGAAGTTGAAGGTTTGCGACTTCGTGCTGGTGCTAGAACTTATTTTGGACAAAATGATGCTTGGCGATTAGAAGGATTTGGAGCTTATGGTCTCCGGGATGAAAAGTTCAAATACGGTATTTCTGGAAAATGGCTGTTAGATAAGCGAAGGCGGGTTATTGTGTCAGGAGGATACCGTCAAGATGTCGAACAGATTGGCGCCAGCTTAACTACTTCTCGGGATGTTCTAGGAAGGAATTTAGCTTCTTCTTCACTAGTGAATACCAGTGCTAATGATCGATTGACATCTGTAGAATTAGGTAATGTATCAGTAGAATTTGAACCTTTTAGAAATTTTGTATTTCGTGCAGACGCATCTTTTAGAACCTTAGCTTCAGCATCACCAACCTTTAGTTTAGATTATTTTGCCGATGATATCCAAACGGTAATTCGTGGAGATATTCGTCAAACAGAATTAGTTTTTACTGGTATTTGGGAACCTGGAAAAAAAACCTCAGGTTTTGGAGTAGAACGTCGTACTGCTAATGAATGGTTTCCTACTATTTTTGCAAGCTATACACGAGGATTTCAAGGGCCGTTGGATAGTGATTTTGACTATGATCGTGTACAATTATCATTTAGTAAAGGTTTTCGTCTAGGAGGTTTTGGTAATTTTAGCGCTTCTTTGGAAGCTGGAAAAACCTTCGACGAAGTGCCGCTTGCACTGCTCAGTCCTGTACCAGGAAACCAGTCTTTCTTTTCGATTTTTAATACCTTTAGTCAATTAGATTTTTACGAGTTTGTGACTGATGAATATGTCTCGTTACATTTAGAACATAATTTTAATGGTCGTTTGTTTGCACGTATTCCTTGGTTAAAAAAATTAAACTTACGTGAAATTGTAGGTTTTCGCACTATCTGGGGAGATCTTTCACAAGAGAACATAGCCTTAAGCCAGCCGGCTTTTGAAACACTTCTATTTCCTACTGGAGAAGGAGTACGTCCTATACAACCTGAAGATTTAGCCCCGCGAATAGAGCCATATTATGAGTATAGTTTTGGGGTGGGTAATATTTTTAAGATATTTCGCATAGATGTCAATATTCGAGGTAACTACCGAGAGCTGCCAGATGCCCGTAATTTTGGAGTAACGGGAGCCTTTGGGTTTTTCTTTTAAAATTGGAAGCAGCTATTTCATTCTTTTTGGTAGTCGGGAAATTTCTGAATTTTAGCTAAGAATAAGCTTGCGCTATACTTTTTTTACTTTACACCTATTTTCATACTTTTGCACGTCTTTAATTAAAGGATATAACCATATGGAAAAATATATGATTTATGCGCCAATAGTATTGGCAGTTCTTGGGCTTATTTATATGCTAGTTAAGCAATCTTGGGTAATGAAACAGGATGCTGGAGATGGTAAGATGAAAGAGATTTCAGACCATATCTACGAAGGTGCATTGGCATTTCTCAATGCAGAGTATAAGTTACTTACCATCTTTGTGATTATTGTTAGTGTTCTGCTGGCTATTGTATCATTTGTGGTACCTACTACACATTGGTTAATTGTTATTGCTTTTGTTTGTGGGGCTGTTTTTTCGGCATTTGCAGGAAATATAGGTATGAAGATAGCAACCAAAACCAACGTACGTACTACTCAAGCAGCGCGTACGAGCCTTCCTAATGCATTAAAGATATCCTTTGGTGGAGGGACAGTAATGGGATTAGGTGTTGCAGGTCTAGCTGTTCTTGGATTGACGGCTTTCTTTATATTTTTCTTTCATTTCTTTATGAAAGGAGTCTGGACTAATACTATGGATATGACCATTGTTTTGGAAACCTTAGCTGGTTTTTCACTAGGAGCAGAAAGTATTGCCCTATTCGCTCGTGTGGGTGGTGGTATTTATACTAAAGCTGCAGACGTAGGTGCAGATCTTGTAGGTAAAGTAGAAGCAGGTATACCAGAAGATGATCCTCGTAATCCAGCGACTATTGCAGATAATGTAGGGGATAATGTAGGAGATGTTGCGGGTATGGGAGCAGATCTATTTGGATCATATGTGGCAACGGTATTAGCTGCTATGGTTTTAGGTAATTATGTAATTAAGGATATGGGTGGCAGTATTGCTGATGCCTTTGGAGGAATAGGACCTATCTTATTACCTATGGCAATTGCAGGAGCTGGTATTATTATTTCTGTAATAGGAACAATGCTCGTAAAAATAAAAAGTAATGATGCTAAGGAAACTCAAGTAATGGGCGCTCTTAATGTAGGAAACTGGACTTCTATCGTCTTAGTAGCTCTGGCTTGTTTAGGACTTTGTATCTGGATGTTGCCAGAAACTATGAAAATGGAATTCTTTGGTGAAGGATTACAAGATATTTCTAGAATGCGTGTGTTCTATGCAACGCTTGTAGGATTAATAGTAGGAGCCGTTATATCTTCAGTTACTGAATATTATACGGGATTAGGGAAGAGTCCTATCCTTAAAATTGTGCAACAGTCTAGTACTGGTGCAGGGACAAATATTATTGCAGGTCTTGCGACTGGAATGATCTCCACCTTCCCATCAGTATTATTATTTGCTGGTGCGATATGGGCGTCATATGCTTTTGCAGGGTTTTATGGAGTTGCACTTGCTGCTTCAGCGATGATGGCTACTACTGCAATGCAGTTGGCTATTGATGCTTTTGGGCCAATCTCAGACAATGCTGGTGGTATTGCAGAGATGAGTGAACAAGAGCCTATTGTACGTGAGCGTACAGATATTCTGGATTCTGTAGGAAATACAACCGCAGCAACAGGAAAAGGATTTGCGATTGCTTCTGCAGCACTAACTTCACTAGCACTTTTTGCAGCTTATGTAACGTTTACAGGGATTGACGGGATTAATATTTTTAAAGCACCCGTACTCGCAATGTTGTTTGTAGGAGGTATGGTACCTGTAGTATTTTCGGCATTGGCGATGAATGCAGTAGGTAAGGCCGCTATGGAAATGGTGCAAGAAGTACGTCGTCAGTTTAGAGATATTGCCGGGATTATGGAAGGAACTGGTAAGCCCGAATATGATAAATGTGTAGCAATATCTACGCAGGCCTCCTTAAGACAAATGTTATTACCAGGAATATTGACAATAGGATTCCCATTAGTAATTGCCTTTGTACCCTTAGCTTTTGGGATGGACAATCTCGCTATAGCAGAAATGCTAGGAGGCTATATGGCTGGTGTTACTGTAAGTGGTGTATTATGGGCGATCTTTCAAAATAATGCAGGTGGTGCTTGGGATAATGCTAAAAAGTCTTTTGAAGCAGGGGTTGAAATTAATGGAGAAATGACTTATAAAGGTTCTGATGCGCACAAAGCGGCTGTTACTGGAGATACTGTTGGAGATCCATTTAAAGATACCTCTGGGCCTTCTATGAACATCTTGATTAAACTTACTTGTTTAATAGGTCTTGTGATTGCTCCTATTTTAGGAGGGCATACTGGAGATGGTCATAAGGATACTGCTTTTGTTAAAATGGAGACCGCCATATTTATTGATGAAGATGGAAACAAAACAGTCTTAAATATCAACGATAATGCAAAAGTGGAAATCGACAAACAAGTAGAAGTAAATATGACAACAGGCGATAATGACGAATCTAAAGCCGTAGTTGCAATTACAACGACTCAAAATGGGGAAACTACAGTAGAAGAGAAAATTATTGAAGGTTCTATGGAAGAAGTTAAGGCTAAGATCGAAGAAAAAAAAGAGAGATGAAGTAGCTTTCTTTCCTGTATATCATAAAAAAAGGCGAGCTTATAAGCTCGCCTTTTTTTATGCCGGATTATGATTTTTTTAGAAAATAGTCATAAGTGGCCATCTGAGAACGTACTGAAGGTTGGTCACTGTTCTGAGAAGATACATAGTTGTTTTTTTGATGCTCATCAATGACTCGTGCTTTAACCGTATCATTTAATTGTAATACAACGAGATCTTTAATAGTCTTGAAATGATCAGGGTCTAATATAGGAGTAATGACCTCGATACGATGATCCAGATTGCGTCCCATCCAGTCTGCAGAACCAATAAACAGTTTTTCATCACCATCGTTATTAAACCAGTATACACGGCTATGTTCTAAAAATCGATCAACGACACTAATTACCTTAATATGTTCACTTTGCCCTTTTATGCCAGGCACTAAGCAACATATGCCCCGCACTATAAGATCTACCTGTACCCCAGCATTACTAGCTTTATAAAGCATTTTAATCATTTTTCTGTCTTCAAGGCTATTGAGCTTTAATATAATATGCCCTTTCTTGCCAGAATTAGCAAATGCAATTTCGTTTTCGACCAGTTCTATAAAAGTAGAGCGAGAGGTGAAAGGAGAAATTAATAAAAGTTTGGATTTGGGATAAATAAGTTTACGTTCTAAAATTAAAAAGACATTATTAATGTCCTGAGTGATTTTAGAATCTGCAGTAAGTAGTCCAAAATCAGTATAGATCTTGGATGTTTTTTCATTGAAGTTTCCTGTACCTATATAGCAATAACGTTGTGCACCTTGAGCTTCTTCCCGTTTAATTACTAATATTTTAGAATGTACTTTGATACTAGGATAACTGTAAATGACGTTAGCCCCGTGCTTTTCAAAAGTACGCCCCCAGTTAATATTATTATCTTCATCAAATCGAGCTTTTACTTCTACAAAAACAGTGACTTTCTTACCGTTTTGGCAGGCGCGAACGATAGCATCATTAAGTCTAGATTTTTTGGCAACCCGATATAAAGAGATTTTTAAAGAACTCACTTTGGGGTCATCAGCAGCTGTTTCAAGAAGCTTATTCAAGGGTTCAAAAGATTGGTAGGGATAATGTAATAATCTATCTTTTTTCCGTATAGCGTCAAAAATTGTTGAGTATTCTTCTAGCCAAGGATGAGGTAAAGGAGGTAATGAGGGTTCGGACAATGGTTTTTCAGTGGGGTTGGGAAAGCCAAAGAAGTCCTTAAAATTATGGTTAGCCCCTCCTAAAACAATATCGGTTTGATTAATGTCTAATTTTTCTTTAAGCCGACCAACTAATGTGTCAGGCGCATGTTTATCAATCAACACACGGGTAGCCTGTCCAGAATTTCTTCTCGGTAAAGCATTTTTAATTTGATCCATAAGGTCGCCAGATAACTCATCTTCGATATAAAGCTCTGCGTCTTTAGAAATTTTAAGCGCATAGAAATTTAGCGAATTTTCAGATTGAAAATATTGAGGAAGATGCCACTTCATAAGGTCTTCAATAAATGTGATGTCATGAAAACCATCGACTTCTGGAAAACTAAAAAAACGGGGTAAGTTATCAGGTATTTGAATAGTTATAAATTCTGTATCATCCTTTAATGCCATTAAATAAAGCGCTTCATTTTCTATATAAAGGGTTCCAGAGTTATCTGGACTTTGACTCAAGGTTAATACGGGTAGTATGTGCTCTTCAAAATACGTTTTTGAAATTTCTTTATGTCGCGCTTCAAATGCAGTAGTGTTTATTAAACGAATTCCCTCTCTCTTAAGATCAGGGATGATTTGATTTCTAAAAATAGAACCAAAAGCTTCCTGTTGCTCATAGACTTGGCTTTTGATCTCCTTTAGAACCTTATTGGGTTGCGTAATTAGTTTTTTACGTAATTTTTTTTCAATATTTCGCGCTTGACGAATATCAGAAACACGCACTTTAAAAAATTCATCCAAGTTTGAAGAAAAAATCGCAAGAAACTTAATCCTATCATATAAAGGATTTCTTTGATCTCCAGCCTCCTGAAGTACTCTGTGATTAAACCGTAGCCAGGATAAATCTCTGTGGAAATAATTTTGGTTGTATAATGAAGCCATATAAATATCTTAAACGAACAAAAGAAATAAAATGGGTTAACCTTAACGTAAGTATAAGGTTAAATCTTTTAAAGATAAAACTAATACTGTCGTATGGACAACGCTTCTTCAATAAAATCTATGTAAGGTATTTTAGAATAAACCGTGAAGTTGGGCATCAATGCGATTGATGATATCTCCAAGATGCTCTGGATTATCCACAAAATTGTTATTGTCCACATCAATGACCAATAGATTTCCTTTTTTGTAATCGTGTATCCAGGCTTCGTAGCGTTCATTAAGACGGCTTAGGTAATCTATACTAATGGAGTTTTCATATTCACGCCCTCGTTTGTGAATTTGCGCTACCAGGTTAGGAATAGAGCTTCGTAAATAAATCATTAAATCGGGAGGCTCTACCACACTTTCCATAAGATCAAAAAGTGATTTGTAGTTGTTGAAATCTCTATTGGTCATCAGACCCATAGCGTGTAAGTTTGGAGCAAAAATGTAGGCATCTTCATAAATGGTTCTATCCTGAATAATGCTGTTTTTGTTATTGCGAATATCTAGTAGTTGTCTAAAGCGACTGTTTAAGAAGTACACTTGAAGATTAAAAGACCAGCGCCCCATACTATTATAAAAATCATCTAAGTAAGGATTGTCCACTACGTCCTCATATTGTGGTGTCCATTTGTAGTGCTTGGCTAGTAATTTTGTTAAAGTAGTTTTTCCTGCGCCGATGTTCCCCGCAACTGCGATATGCATAAATTAATTTTTGGTAGGTTTAAGAATTCCAGTCGTGATTTGCTGACCATCGTAAATATACAGGATTTCATCTAGCAAATAGAAATTCTGGATATTATTTTTATCGATAGCTATGGGCTTAAAAGTAGTTTCTTTTGATGATTTATAATACAAATTTTGATCTGATAGACCAATCAAATTATCATCATATTGTTTGAGCATTTCAAAACTGGGGATAGCAATTTTATTTAGTAATGCACCATAAGAATTGTAATGATATAATTCCGTTTCATTAGCCAAATAACAGCTATTGAAATTACTAGTTTGTATCGAGGGTAACTCCTGTATAGATTGGTAATTTGAAATTACTGCCAACATGTTGTAATCAAAAAGTTCAAGTTGCTGGGTGTCGCTATTAAAGAGCCATAGGCGGCGATCCGTTGCGGTTGTAACCTGACTTATGTTTCTAAACTCTGCAATACTGTTAAAATCGATACGCAAAATTTCAGCAAGTGTGTTATCCAATACTACAACTGTGTTGGCCCGCTGATAAAACAAAACAATTTTTAAAGGATTTATAACATCTACTGAAGTAATATCCCCTAATGAAAGTGCTGTGTATTGATATTCTGTTGTTCCCGTTTTATAAAAAGTACGGTCGTTGATATAATAAAAATTATCAAAGCTATCTATCCCTATAAATTGATCTGCTTTGAAAGGAGTTACTTCTGTTTCAGTAAACACATAGTCTTGAGCCAAATTGAGTTGGGTGCCAAATATTATGAAAACAATTAAAAACCTCATTATATATGAAAATACAAAAATCTTGCCGTTTTAATTTTAATCATTCCATTTCAATAATAGAATTTTCCAATATCAGTAAAAATATACTTATAATCGTTTATTTTATGTCTTACTTTGAATTATCAAAAAGATAAGAATTAAGATAAAATTATGTCAATTTGATTGTCCAATAATGACAATGATGGTATATTGATCTTTTTATTTCCAATAATCAAAAATATTCCAACATGAAAAAAATTATTCTTTTATCATTTGTGTTTTTAAGTACTTTTTTATATAGTCAAGAATCACATGGGCCTTCTTCTGTAATTCGAGGGAGATTTGTCAAAAAAACCATTCCATTAAGAGACTTTGCTACCAATGTTGACATTAAGGTAAAAGAAAAAAGTGAAGAACAAATTATTGAGAATTTTTTGAAGGGGAATAGAAAAGTAGTAGAAGATGCATTGCCTTTGCCAGGGCAATCTATAGCGCAACGTTCTTTAGGTGGTGTTCGAGTAGCTGATCCAGAGGTTAACTTTGAAGGAGCAAATGAAGATATAGGTTTTGCTACCCCTCCAGATCCTTCAGGAGCTATAGGTCCTAATCATTATGTGCATGGGGTTAACTTAATTATAAATATTTTTGATAGGGAAGGAGGGCTTTTGGTAGGCCCAGTACCTCTAGGAGATTTTTTGGAATCTGGGAATAATAGTGGGGATCCAATAATATTGTACGATCAACTGGAAGATCGATGGTTTGTAAGTCAATTTGGAGCAGCAACAAATTCTTTAGTTCTAGGTGTTTCTGAGACTCCCGACCCTACAGGATCTTATCTTATTTATGAGTTTATTTTTGAAAATTTCCCTGATTATCCTAAATATACTGTATGGGATAATGCATATTATCTCACTACCAATCCGGTAGGAGGAAATCCTGCGACAGCAAATGTGAATACTTTTGTTATTGATAAAGAAGCTTTGTTTGATCCTAACGATCCAGATCCAGTCATTATTTCATTTGAGTTGCCAGAAGTTATTCGTAATACAAATTCAGTTTTTAGCCCAGAGCCAGCACACTTATTGGGGACGAGTTTACCCGAAGGAGCTCCTGGATATATCGTTTATCTTCAGGATGATGGTTGGGCAGGAGTAGATTTTGATCATCTTAAAGTATGGGAGATTGAACCTGATTTTGAAAATCCAGATAATTCTACAATCTCGCAACCACAAGTTATACCTACTCAACCCTTTGAGTCAACATTTGCACCTTTCGGAACGGGGGATGTTGAACAACCCGGTACAGGGCAACGTATAGATATAATTCAAGGCGTTATTTCCTATGTTGCAAATTACAGAAGTTTTGAGGATCATAATTCTTGGGTGATAACTTTTAATGATGATGTGGATGGTAATGATACGGCTGGTGTAAGATGGATAGAATTACGAAACCAAGAAATTGGACAGTGGTCTATTTTTCAGGAAGGAACTTATGCTCCTGATGATGGCAATAATCGCTTTATGGGAAGTGCTGGTATTGATGCTTTTGGAAATATAGGACTTGGATTTAATATTGCAGGACCTAATTTACAAGCGGGCGTTCGTTTTACAGGTCGATTTGAGGGAGATGCATTGGGAGAAATGACTGTTGAGGAGACTTCAATTATTGAAGGAAACGGTATACAAACTACAACAAACCGATTTGGGGACTATACCCAGATGACCGTAGATGTAGATGATTTCACATTCTGGTTTACTGCCGAATATTTTTCATCTGATGAAACCTGGGCTACCCGTATTGCATCGTTTAGATTGGCTAGTGGATTACCAAATGATGTTGGTGTAAATGCTATCATTTCACCTATTGATGGTATATTGTCAAATAATGAGCAAGTAGAAATTTCTATTAGAAATTTTGGATCAGAATCACAATCAAATTTTCCTATTGAATTGGTATTAGATGGTTCTGTAGTTGCCACAGAAATGTTTACTGGTACTGTAGAGCCAAATGAGACTGCTACCTTTACTTTTTCCCAAACAATAGATTTGTCTATCCAAGGAGCAACATTTATTCTTCAGGCTACTACTTTATTGGAGACAGATGAGTTCTCTCCTAATGATTCTTTTGAAAGCACGGTAACTCATCTTTTCAATTCTGATGTTGGCGTAACTGATTTTTTGAGTCCACAAACAGGAGAAGGATTAAGTGATGAGGTTGTTAGCGTGATGGTAACCAACTTTGGAGTTGATGCGCAATCTAATTTTGAAGTTCAATATATTCTTGACAATGGAAATCCAGTTGTTGAGACATTTACAGAGGTATTAGATGGTGGCGAGCAAGCTTTATTTACATTTGAACAAACCGTTGACCTCTTAGATCAAGGAACATTCAACTTGATCGCTCAAACCAATTTGAACACAGATCAAGATAATGAAAATGACAGTACAGAGACTGATATTACAAATGAAGTATGTTCACCTTCGGGCACCTGTGCCCCAGGGAATGGCTTTGTGAGTTTCGCATTGGGCACTATAGATAATAATACGGCCTGTTCTCCTGGAGGCTTTGGCGACTTTACAGCGCTTAATACAGATCTGATGCTAGGTGAAACTCATGATGTGACAGTAAACTCGGGTTTTGCGGGTCAATTATTCTCAGTTTGGATTGATTTTAATGACAATGGTGTTTTTGAAGAAGATGAGTTGTTAATTGAAGATGCGCTTTATGATGTGCCAAATGTAGATATTACAGCTTCTTTTAGTCTTCCTGAAGATTTTGAGTTAAAGGGAACACATTTACTTCGTGCACGTATGAGTTTTGGAGGGACAGATCCAACCAGTACCGACCCTTGTATTGACTTTACTTTTGGAGAAACCGAAGACTATACTGTAACACTAACAGATGTTGTATTATCAGTTGAAGAGCAATTGTTTAATAATGGTGAATTAACCGTATTTAATGTTAGTGATGATGTATATGAGATACGGTTTGCAACAACTGGGCAGTTTGA
>CAZDFA010000030.1:0-22627 GCA_964504555.1 uncultured Flavobacteriaceae bacterium
AACGCAGAAGCTTCATAAAACGAAGGTATAATTTTTATCTTTACTCCAAATCTAAATAAGGTGCAACTATATTACTTGCCGATTACTATTACAATTATAGAGGAAGAGAATTTTACAGCGTTTATAAAAAAGAAACTAGCTATTTAAAACTTTAGTTTTTTTAAGCGCATTATGAATTTTCTGGAAGAACTCTTCGACTTTATAAGGTTTTGGGATTATATCATTAAATCCAGCCACGAAAAAGTCATCAATATTATCATCTATAGTTACAGCAGTTAGGGCTATAATAGGAATTTCCATATTAAAAGTTCTAATTTTTTCTGTCGCTTCAATACCACTAATTCCTGGCATATGAATATCCATTAAAATAAGGTCAAAGGACGAAGTGCGCGCTTTTTCTACAGCAATCTCACCATTGTCTGCTACATCACAAATGATTTTGTTTTTTTCCAATATTTTTTTGGTAATCATTTGGTTGATTTTGTTGTCCTCCACTACAAGTATATTTCTGTTTTCCAGAGCAACATAATCCACATCATAAATGATATTATGTGGATTTTCATTTTCTGTTAGACTCTTAGCAAGATTATATTTAATATCAAATTTGAAGACAGAACCTTTTCCTAATGTGCTTTCTAAATCAATTTCACTATCCATCAGGTCTAATAGATTCTTGACTATAGAAAGACCCAATCCAGTACCTCCAAACTTTCTATTTATGGCAACTGAGCCTTGTGTAAAGTTTTGGAATATGTTCTTCTGTTTTTTCTTTGAAATTCCTTCGCCTGTGTCTTCCACTTCCAAGTGAAGACCAATATCAGACTTACTTTGACTTATTTTTTGAACTCGTACGAATACTTGTCCGTCACGTGTAAACTTAACCGCATTTCCTACCAGATTAATAAGTATTTGAGAGATTGCCAACGGGTCACCCAATAATTCAGGTGGAATATCTTCATCAAATTCGAGATGAAGCTTATTGCCCTTATCTTTGGCAGATTTTTCTAGAGCAAAGAGCACATCTTCGACTCGCTTTCTTAGGTTAAAACTCGTTTCTTCAAGCTCCACTTTATTCGCTTCTAATTTGTTAAGATCTAGTATGTTATTAATTAATGATAGCAGGTATTCACCAGAAAATTTTAGAGAATCCAAATGTTTTTTCTGTTCAGGAGTTGGGTTTTCACTTAAAAGCAAATGGGTAAGTCCCGTAACCGCATACATTGGCGTTCTTAACTCGTGTGTTATAGTAGATAAAAACTGCGCTTTTACCATAGAAGCTTTTTCGGCATTTTCTTTAGCAACAACTAGTTCATTATTCTTGTTTTGTAATAACTCATTTGCTTTGGCTCTTAGGTTGTTATTTTTATACAATGAAAAAATAAGTAAGGCGAGTAATGTTGTCAGGCCAATAATAAGTATTGCAGTAATGGTGGTGACTTTTAAACTTTGCTCTTTGACACCTTTATTAATAGCCTCTGTCAGAGCAGTCTGAGAAATATTATTAATTAAAAGAGTTGCTGAGCTATTTTCAATATCAGATATTGCAGATTTGCCTGCAAGATACTTCTTTAGGTCTTTATAAGCCTGTTCATAATTTTTATTTTGCCCTGCTAGTTCACTACTCAATTGGAAAGATTCCCGGTTCAAAACAGCGTAATTGTTTTTTTTACTTATAGCAACAGACCGCTTTAGTACCTTTGATGCCTGTTCATAATTCTTATTAGCAATATATGCTTTTGCTTGTTGTAAGCTTATTTCTGCAATCAAGTAATTGTCCTTTTCTGCAGTATCCTTAAAGGCAAGTTCATAAAACCGTATAGCTTTATTTACTTCTTTATTGACCATTTCATTATTGCCTTTGAGCAAATTAAGCTTCGGTTTTATTTCAAGCAGATTGTGTTTTTCTATTAAAGCTGATGCCTTGTTTAAAAAGGCTGAGGCCGAATCTAACCTTGGAATTTTCAAATTTATCTGAGAACCTAATAAGTAGCTTTTACCAAGGTTCTGATAATCCAAATCTTTTTGTTGAAGTGAAATGGTTGTGCTAAGCTCTGTTAGCGCGTTTCCATAATCTTTTGATTGGAAATACAATAAAGCTAACGAATAACAAGTATGACCAATACGTTGAGTATTATTGATGCTCTTTGCTAAATCTTTTACCGTAAATAATGTCTTAAAGGCCTTGGGGTAATCTGCAGATTCTACTGACTTGACCGCATCTAGTAGCAATGAATCAATTTTACTATTGGTTACTTTTTTTTGAGCACTACTACTAACCTGACCCCAAGAAAATATTTGGGTCAATAGAAAAAAAACTGTAAAGCTTAATCTCTTGAAAGTTATACTAATATTGGGGCGTAAGTAGATAAGCACTTGCTAATATAAATTATTTCTAATTAACCTGTAGTTTTATGAGGTCAATTAGCCTATGAGAATATCCAATTTCATTATCATACCAGCCTATTAATTTGACCATTTTGCCGATTACTGATGTCATTTTTGAATCAAAAATACAAGAATGTTTATTGCCTAAAATATCGGTAGAAACAAGCGGTAAATCGCTATACTCCAATATTCCATTGAGACTTGATTTTGCTGCATTTTGAAAAGTTTTATTTACTAGTTGCATGGAAACATCCTTATTTACATTTATAGTAACATCTGTCAAAGAGCCGTTAGGTATAGGAATCCTAATACCGCAACCTCCAATTACATCTTCAAGATTTGGAAAAATTTTAGTAAGTGCTTTGGCTGCTCCAGTAGTAGTAGGGACAATATTTTGTCCTGCTGCCCGCGCTCTACGCAAGTCTCTATGCGGTTGATCGTGTAAGCTCTGGTCGCTTGTGTAAGAGTGTACAGTAGTTATATAGGCTTGTTCGATACCTGCTAGCTCATCAATCACTTTAAGCAAAGGAGCCGCATTGTTTGTTGTACAGGAGGCACAGGATATAATGTCTTCATCGCCTTTTAGTATGGTATGATTTACGCCTACTACAATTATTTTAATACTGTCGTCCTCAGGAGGCACACCTAGAATAACTTTTTTGCCCCCAGCTTTTAGATGATTTTCAAGGGATGTCCTATTTTTAAATTTCCCTGAACATTCTATGACTACATCTGGCGTTGTGTTCTGCCAAGAGATTTTAGTGATGTCTTTTTGATTGCTAAATAGGATTTCCTCTTGATTAACAAGGAGTACGTGTTGTTTGTTGTTGCTTTCGCTTTCCCGAAATAGTACTTCTTCACTAAAAATACCATGTATACTATCGTATTTTAATAAATGACTTAAGGCCTTGATTGGTGCAATGTCATTAATGGCCACAATTTTAATATCAGGATCGGCATAAGCCAATTTGAAAAAATTACGCCCTATTCTTCCAAACCCGTTAATAGCAACCTTAATCATCGTGTGTTATTAGGTAATATGTTTTTGCGCTTTGTAGGAAGACCGAACCAAAGCTCCACTTTCTACATGTCTAAAGCCTAAGTTTAACCCAATTTCCTTATATTTTTGAAACTGATTTGGGGTAATAAACTCTTTAACTGGCAAATGCTTTTTGGAAGGTTGTAGGTATTGTCCAATAGTGACAATGTCTAGATTTATGCCTCGAAGATCTTTTAATGTTTGAATTACTTCATCTTCTGTTTCACCTAAGCCTAGCATTATACCAGATTTAGTTCTTTTAACGCCTTGTTTTTTTAGATAATCAAGAACTCCTAAACTGCGTTCATACTTGGCTTGTATGCGTACTTCTCTAGTTAATCGTTTTACGGTTTCCATATTATGGGATACAACTTCTGGGTTCACCGCTATAATCCGATTAATAATTTGCTCTTTTCCTTGAAAGTCTGGAATGAGTGTTTCTAGTGTAGTATCTGGATTCATACGGCGAATGGCCTGTACCGTTTCTGACCAGATAATACTACCCATATCTTTTAAATCATCACGGTCAACAGAAGTGATGACAGCATGTTTAATACCCATTATTTTAATGGATCTCGCTACTTTTTCAGGCTCTTCCCAATCTACAGATTCAGGGCGTCCTGTTTTTACACCACAAAAACCGCAAGATCGCGTGCAGATATTGCCTAGAATCATAAATGTAGCCGTGCCTTCGCCCCAGCACTCTCCCATATTAGGACAACTTCCAGACGCACAAATCGTA
Source organism: uncultured Flavobacteriaceae bacterium (assembly GCA_964504555.1). Classification (GTDB taxonomy): domain Bacteria; phylum Bacteroidota; class Bacteroidia; order Flavobacteriales; family Flavobacteriaceae; genus Dokdonia. The sequence goes on from CAZDFA010000030.1 coordinate 4,167, forward strand.
TTGAGATTGTACTTATCTACAAGGCTACGTAGCTCTGTGTATTTCTTGCCTGTAGGTAATTTTACACGGAGCCATTTAGGTTTTGGAGTTCTAGCTTTCGGTATGGCAGTAGCTTCTTCTAACATATGATTGTATGCTTAAGCAAAGATACTATTATTTGAGATCGTCATAATTTGTTTTAAAGTAATATTAAGAGGCCTTTTTTATTAGAACAGTAATTTTAGCTCCTTGAGGTCATAATTATTTAGGACCTCATCTTCTTCAAGAACCACAAGCTTTCCTTGATCCGTTACACCCTGTATGATGCCTACAAAACGATTATCTGATTTTTTAATAAAAGTAGTTGGTTTGAATCTTCTAAAAAGATGATTTTCATAGTCTTGTTTTATTTGTTGGAGCAGCCCATCAACTATCATCTTTGTATAAATAAAAAATTCATCAACGAGCATTTTTAGAATTTCTTCTAAGTCAAAATGTATTCCGGTTAGATTTTTTATCGAAGTTGCCCGTAGCGGATTTTTAAAATTGGTCTGATTTACGTTAAGACCTACTCCAATTATGACAGCGTCCAAATGCCCTTTTTTTATTACACTTTCTATGAGAATACCACATATTTTATCCTTACCTGACATTATGTCGTTTGGCCACTTGACACTCACATTCTTAATCAATAATTTTTCCAGTACATTTTTTACCGCTAATGAGGCAGCCATAGTGACATAAAATTGCTGATCTAATGAAAGCTGAGAAACTTTCCTAAATACACTGAAAGTAAGGTTTTTGCCAGCTTCTGTAAGCCAAGTTGTACCCATTTGTCCCCTGCCATTTGTTTGCTCTAAAGCCCAGACTAAAGTGTTTTTATCAAGGCTCTGGGTTTTATTCAAATTCTTTAAATAAGAATTGGTCGATTCAGTGGTATGAAGTTTGACTATTCTAAGATCAGGATTTTTGCTCAATGTAAACTTGTGTTAAGAGTTATTGTACAAACAAAATTGTGATAACTTTGTGTAAATATAAAATCAATTAATGATAAATAAAACGGTAGGTACAGATGTATTAATTACCACCATAGTCAAGGGTATTGAAGAGGTAAAAGGAAGAAACATTAATATTTTAGACCTAAGGGATATAGAAAATACAGTTTGTGACTACTTTATTATTTGTGATGGTACTTCCAATACACAGGTTTCAGCAGTTGTTAATGCAATACAAAAAATGGTGAGCAAGGAAATTCAAGAAAAACCTTGGCACGTTGAAGGATTAGAAAATGCAGAATGGGTTTTGATGGATTATGTTAATGTGGTTGTTCACGTTTTCCAAAAACATACACGAGAATTTTACGATATTGAAAGTCTTTGGGGTGATGCAAAAAGCATCACTATAGATTCAGGTTACTAAAAAATAGTTAATGGCAAAAGAAAACAAAAATAAAGTACCGTCAAACAAACCTAAATTTAGTTCTTATTGGATATATGGTGCTATTGCACTAATAATTATTTTAATAAGTTCAATAAGTGGCGGGGGAACTTTAAGAGAACCTAAGTCTATTTCTCTGAATAAGTTTAATAAATACTTGGCAGATGGTGATATTGAGAAAGTACTTATCATTAGCAATACAAGATCGGCTAAAGTTTATTTAACCAAGGAAGCTGAAAACAAAAATCCTCATAAAAAGGCAAAAGGGAAATCTAATTTTCTTTCTGGACTTTCAGATCCTGACTATAAACTGAAATTCGGAGATCTTCAAAACTTCGAGAATGAAGTGAGAAGTAAAATAGAAGAAAATGGTCTGACAGGAAAAACGGAGTTGGATTGGGATGAAGATAGAAATTTCTTTACGGAAACGATTTTACCATTTCTACCCATTCTTCTAATTGTAGCCATTTGGATATTCATCTTGAGACGTATGTCAGCAGGTTCAGGTGGTGGTCCTGGAGGACAAATTTTTAATATCGGTAAATCTAGAGCTAAACTGTTTGATGAAAAGACAGATGTAAAAACGTCATTTAAGGATGTGGCTGGCCTAGAAGGTGCAAAAGAAGAAATACAGGAGATAGTTGACTTCCTTAAAAATCCAGAAAAATATACTGATCTAGGAGGAAAAATCCCTAAAGGAGCATTGCTAGTAGGTTCACCAGGAACAGGTAAAACATTGTTAGCGAAAGCAGTAGCTGGAGAGGCTAAGGTTCCATTTTTCTCATTATCTGGTTCAGATTTTGTTGAGATGTTTGTTGGAGTAGGAGCCTCTAGAGTTCGAGATCTGTTTAAGCAAGCCAAGGAAAAATCACCATCTATCATATTTATTGACGAAATAGATGCAATAGGTAGAGCAAGAGGAAAAAGTAATTTTTCTGGATCCAATGACGAGCGTGAGAATACCTTGAATCAATTACTGACGGAGATGGATGGTTTTGGTACAAATACCAACGTCATTGTTTTGGCTGCAACAAATCGAGCAGATGTTTTAGATAAGGCTTTAATGCGGGCTGGGCGTTTTGATAGACAAATTTATGTTGACCTTCCTGATGTACGTGAACGAAAAGAAATCTTTGAAGTTCATTTAAGACCACTTAAGAAAATAGCTAGCGAATTAGATACAGAATTTTTAGCCAAACAAACTCCTGGTTTTTCTGGAGCCGATATTGCTAATGTTTGTAATGAAGCAGCTTTGATAGCAGCCAGAAAAGGAAATAAAGCAGTTGGCAAACAAGATTTTCTAGATGCTGTAGACCGTATTGTAGGAGGTCTAGAGAAGAAAAATAAAATAATCACTCCAGAAGAGAAAAAAGCAATTGCTTTTCATGAAGCAGGACATGCTACCGTGAGTTGGATGTTAGAACATGCAGCGCCATTGGTAAAAGTAACTATTGTCCCTAGGGGCCGTTCTTTAGGTGCGGCTTGGTATTTGCCGGAGGAACGACTCATTGTACGACCAGAACAAATGTTAGATGAAATGTGTGCAGCTTTAGGAGGAAGAGCAGCAGAGAAAGTAATTTTTGATAAAATTTCTACTGGAGCTTTGAGTGATTTAGAAAAGGTGACCAAACAAGCTCGAATGATGGTAACTGTTTATGGCCTTAATGATAAAGTAGGTAATTTGACGTATTATGATTCTTCAGGGCAGTCTGAATACAATTTTAGCAAACCTTATAGCGAAAAAACTGCTGAGTTGATTGATAAAGAAATTTCTGAAATTATAGAGGAACAGTACCAGCGAGCCATCCAAATTCTTAAAAGCCACAAAGACAAGCTTACTGAGCTAGCCAATTTACTATTGGATAAAGAGGTTATTTTTAAAGATAACTTGCTCGAAATTTTTGGAGAAAGACCGTTTGACAAAAAAGAAAGCCCAGAAGTTGCTCTTTAATCGTTTAGATTTGCTTTTTATCCAAAGTATTAAAAATTGTAACTCTTGTAAGAGTCTTTTGGGGTTATAATTTTTTATATTTGAGAAACCTAAACCTAAGAGCATTCCCTTAGATGAGTCTCTTTGATCGATTATTTAAAGGTAATTCAAAAAAAAAGTATAGCAACTCAGGCGAGGAACATGAAGTGCGTGGTAAATATATGCCAGATATTAATACTCCGCCAGACGAGCGCTTTACCAAAAATTTTATTATAAACGGAGGTAAATTTCTTTATAATTTAAACATTGAAGAAGTTCAAAAGAGTTTTGATAATGTGCTTTTAGAAAATGATTGGTATGAACGCAACGTGTATTGTATGGATACTAATCTAATAAGCACTTTTAATGGTTACAATTTAAAGTTTGGTGCGCTCAGAGATTCATCTTTCTTTTTAACTACTTGTGAAGGACTCGTGGCTGATAATGGCTCTATTTTAGTGAGTTCAAACCAACTTAAAGAAAGTAAGCTCTGTGATTTTCCTCAAAATATTATTGTTTATGCAACTACAAGTCAGATAGTTAGCAATATAGGTGAAGGTCTTAGAATTATTAAGGATAGGACTAAAGGAAAAATACCATCAAATATTACTACAATAAAAAGTTTTGAGATTGACGAGAAGCAAGAGAAAGACTTTTTAAGCTACGGAAGCAGTTCAAAAAATCTATATTTGTTACTACTAGAAGACTTGTAGTATGCGCGAAATGTTGATTAGAGGACTTTCAGGTCTGCTTTATGTAGCTTTGCTTCTTCTCTCCATATTTTCCCTTGCTAATGCGTATCTTCTTTTAATACTTGTTTTTGGATCAATTTGTCTATATGAATTCTTAAAGATTATAGATCTAAAGGCCAAGCTGCTTTATCTTGTCTTATTAGTGCTAGTTTTTGTTTTTTGTTATTTGCAAGCCCCGAAATGGGCAACCCTTTTTTATTTGATGTTAACCATTACCGTTAATCTTTTCTTGATTAAAAACTTGATTCGTCCATCAAAACAAAAAAATGCTGTACTTCATAAATATGCTTTTGCCACTTTTTACATAATCGGAGGTATTGTTTTTATGATATTATTGCCATCATATCAGGGAGAGTATACAGCCTACTTAGTTGCTAGTATATTGGGTTTAATATGGATTAATGACACTTTTGCTTTCATTGTTGGAAAAAGTATAGGTAAGCATAAATTATACGAGTCCATTTCTCCTAAAAAAACTGTTGAAGGTTTTTTTGGAGGACTGTTTTTTTCTTGTTTGGCGAGTTTTGTTATTTATAAATATATCTGTCCTGTGCATTTGGGTTTATCCTTGCAGTTTTGGATATTTATAGCCATTCTTACTTCAGTTTTTGGAACTATAGGAGACTTAATACAATCGCAACTCAAAAGACAGGCAGGCGTTAAAGATAGCGGGCAGCTAATGCCTGGACATGGTGGTTTATACGATAGATTAGATAGTATAGTATTTGCCAGCCCTTTTATCTATTTATTCTTAATAATTTTGAATTATGTTTCATAAAGAAGGATCTCAAATAATAGTTTTAACCATTTTTGTATTTACAATTTTGCTGTTGGCATTAAGGCAGTTTGTTGCTAATAAATTGTTCATTTACAGTCTTGTTGCTCTTTTGATTGTATTGCTAGTTTTAGTTTTGCAGTTTTTTAGGAACCCTAAGCGTATAGCTCCTAACAATGAAAGCCAATTAGTAGCTCCAGTAGATGGAAAAGTAGTGGTAATCGAAGAGGTTCAGGAAACCGAATATTTTAAGGACAAAAGGATACAAGTCTCCATCTTTATGTCTCCCCTTAATGTACACGTAACCCGATACCCAGCTGCAGGAGAGGTGACTTTTAGTAAATACCATAAAGGGAAATACTTAGTTGCGTGGCACCCAAAGGCCAGTGAAGAAAATGAACGCACAACAGTTGTTGTCAAGACTCAACAATTTGGAGAAATACTCTATCGTCAAATTGCAGGAGCTTTGGCAAAACGTATTGTGAATTATGCAGAAGAAGGACAAAAAGTAACACAGGGTGAAGACAGTGGATTTATAAAATTTGGTTCTAGAGTTGATGTGTTTCTACCACTGAACGCCAATGTGAAAGTTGCCATCAATGAAAAGGTTAGAGGTGCCGAAAGTGTTATAGCGGCAACCAATGCGTGATGATAGATTACATAAGGAATTTATAGATGCCTTTGAACGTGTAAGCAGAACTGCCAAAGAGTTTCCGCCGGATGTTTTACTACAGTTTTATGCACTCTATAAACGCGCGATGAAGGATGAGAACTTTGTCAGCTCACAAGGCGAACATGAATTAATTAGTGCATTTAAGTCTAATGCACTTTTTCAAGTACAACACCTAACAATAGATCAAGCTAAAGAAGCTTATATTGAGATTGCCGAAAAATACTTGGAAGGTTGCTAGTTTATGCTAATGCCTTCAATCTTTTTTCTAGAACCGCTATTTTAGCTTCAGCATCTGCCAATTTCTTCCGTTCTAAAGTGACAACTTGTTCTGGAGCATTATTTACAAAGCGCTCATTCGCTAATTTTTTACTAACGCTTTTTTGGAATCCTCGTGTATAATTAAGCTCTTCTTTAATTTTTTCAATTTCAGCGTTAACATCAATAGCATCTCCTAACGGAACAAAATATTCGTTTGCGCCTACACGAAATGATAGTGCGCCATCAGGTGCTTTTTCTTCAACAATAATTTTATTTATGTTCCCTAGTTTTTGTATGAGCTTTTCAAAATCCTTTGTTTTTGCCTCGCTATTGAGGACAAATAATTCTAACGATTCTTTCTGCGCAATATTTTTGCTTTGCCTAATGGTTCTTATCCCTGAAATAATGGATTTTGCAATTTCAAATTGATCAATAATAGTTGTATTCAAATTAACATCTAGCTTTGGCCAATGATTAATTATAAGCGCCTCTTCTGGAGTCCTTTCGGTAATTAGATGCCACATTTCTTCAGAAGCAAAAGGGATAAAAGGATGTAATATACGCAGGTTATCTTCAAAAAAGCCTATTGCAGTATCATAAGTTTTCCTATCAATCGGTTGTTGGTATGCGGGTTTTATGGTTTCTAATAGCCAACTACAAAAGTCATCCCATATCAGTTTATAAGTAGTCATTAACGCATCACTAATACGATATTTGCTAAAATGAGCTTCTATTTCAACCAAGGCTTTATTAAAACGAGTTTTGTACCAAAGCAGTCCTTTAACACTAGCTTCTGGTTGCTCTAATTGATCGTTAATTTCCCAAGAAGTGATTAATCTAAGTGCGTTCCAGTTTTTATTTACAAATTCCTTTCCTTGTTGGCAAAGCTCTTCATCAAACATCAGGTCATTGCCTGCCGAAGCGCTTAACAACAAACCTACGCGCACACCACCTGCACCATATTGTTTAATAAGGGCTAAGGCATCTGGTGAATTGCCCAACTGCTTAGACATTTTGCGTCGCTGTTTATCGCGAACTAACCCTGTTAAGTATACATTATTAAAAGGGCGTTGGCTGGTGTATTCATAACCAGCAATTATCATACGTGCCACCCAGAAGAATAATATATCTGGACCCGTTACCAAATCATTGGTAGGGTAGTAATACTTGAATTCTTCATTTTCAGGATTACAAATACCATCAAAAACACTCATTGGCCATAACCAAGAAGAGAACCAAGTGTCTAAAGCATCTTCGTCTTGAGTTAAATCTGATATCTGAAGATCTTGGTTTTGTGTACGCTTTTGTGAAAGTATAAGAGCCTCTTCTATAGTTTCGGCAACGACATAATCATTAGGACCAGAACCATAGTAATATGCTGGTATTTGCTGCCCCCACCATAGTTGGCGAGAGATATTCCAATCTCTTATGTTTTCTACCCAATGGCGGTACGTGTTTTCAAACCGTTCCGGAAAAAGTTTTACATCCTTGGTGTCTAAAACAGCTTTTATTGCGGGTTTTACTAACTCTTCCATTTTAAGAAACCACTGATCTGATAGTCTAGGCTCTATAATAGCTTTGGTTCGCTCTGATGTGCCAACTTTATTGGTGTAATTTTCTGTTTTAAGTAATTGATCATTTGATGCTAATTCGGCTTTTATGAGTTTTCGAACTTCAAAACGATCTTTGCCTTCATAATGTAACCCATGACTGTTTAGAGAAGCGTCTGGGTAAAAAATATCAATTACCTCAAGTTGATGTTTATCTCCCAACACTTTATCATTTTCGTCGTGTGCAGGCGTCACTTTAAGACAACCTGTACCAAACTCCATGTCCACATAAGGATCTTCAATGATGGGAATTTCTCTATTACAAATAGGTACAATTGCTGTTTTACCTTTAAGATGTGCAAGGCGCTTGTCTTCAGGATGAATACATATAGCCGTATCGCCAAAAATGGTTTCCGGTCGTGTTGTGGCTATAGTAAGCGGCTCATCTGTGCCCACAACTTGATATTTAAGATAATATAGCAGACCTTGACGCTCTTCATAGACAACTTCTTCATCAGAAAGCGTAGTTTTTGCTTCTGGATCCCAATTTACCATACGGTAACCCCTATAGATAAGGCCTTTATTGTGCAAATCAACAAAAGTTTTAATAACAGCCTTGGACATATCATCATCCATGGTAAACTTGGTGCGCTTCCAGTCACAAGATGCTCCTAACTTTTTTAGTTGTTCCAAGATTACGCCACCATATTCTTCTTTCCATTCCCAGGCATGTTCAAGGAATTCCTTCCTGCTAAGGTCTGCTTTATTGATGCCTTCTTTTTTGAGCTTAGCTACCACTTTAGCCTCAGTGGCTATAGAAGCATGGTCTGTTCCTGGTACCCAACAGGCATTATAGCCTAATAGTCGCGCCCTGCGAATTAGCACATCTTGGATGGTATTATTAAGCATATGTCCCATATGCAATACTCCCGTAACATTTGGTGGAGGGATAACAATGGTATATGGTTCTTTTTCATTGGGTGTAGAATCAAAATAACCTTGTTCCATCCAGTATGCATACCACTTATCTTCAACAACAGAAGCATCATATTTGGGCGCAATATTCATAGTTTGGTCTGTTTTTTGAAAATGTTTTGGCAAAAGTAAAGATAACCGAAGGATTATAATCGGAAGAAACCTGCTTTTTGGCGAGTGTTACTATAGGTAAATAATATGTTCATAGTAATTTTTGGTCAACGCATTATTTCTAACTACATTTATGATCCTCAAAAATCAGAAAGATTATGAAACGTTTTATGCTTATTTGTTTTGTCGGGTTATTCACCTTTGGTATTCAAGCCCAAGAAAAGAAGGCTGGAATTACCTTTGAACAAGATGTAGTAGATTATGGAGAAGTCGCTTATGGCGCAGATGGTATACGAGAATTTAAGTTTACCAATACGGGTGATGATGTGTTGATCATTGCTCGTGTATATTCAACTTGTGGTTGTACTATACCTAAAAAGCCAGAAGATCCTATTCAACCAGGTGAGAGTGGCGTGATAGAAGTAAAGTACGATACGAAGCGTTCAGGACCTATTCGTAAGACCATTACAGTTTACTCTAATGCATCACCAGAGCCTTATGCTTTGAAAATTAAGGGAACTGTGCAACCAGAGTCATAATAAAAACTAATTAGTTTTAGCCAGTTAGGATCAAACAGGTTATTTTAAAGAATGTATAAATAAAAAATACCTGCTAATGGGCAGGTATTTTCTTTTTGGTTGAATTGTGTTTTTAGCTGGTTGGGTATTTTATTATTAATTAATCTTCAGCTACATCAAAATTAGAGATCACTTGAGTAATAACAGAGCTTACTTCACTTGGAAAAGGAAGCTCAACTCCGACATCTTCTAATGTATACTGAAAGTTAGTTACTGAGTTGACTAGGCCCACATTCATTGCATACTCATTGGTAATATCATAAATCACTTGCGGTTGAAGTAATTCTATAGCTACTCCCGCAACTGTTATAGATCCTGACGCTTCTATAGTAAGATTAGATCGAATAACTTCCTCAAAAACCATTCCGCCAGCCTCAAGATTAGCTAGGTCATTTTCCAGTTGTGTAGAGGTAATTGTAACATCAAAAGTAATAGGCAGACCCTCTATTTCTTGGGTTACAGTTTGTGTATCTGTATATATAACGGTATCAAGTGCTTGAGTAGGGTCATAAACAATAGCATTACTTAAATCTAATGTCAGACTTGCATCTTCAGTAAGTTGAAAATCTACAACTCCATTATAAATCAGTGCATCATTATCATCTTCTTGTAAAGTACCTCTATCAAAAACTAAAGTCATAATGCCCACTGCAGGATCTGGAGATTGTAAATCTGCTGTGCCATCTAAAAACACTTGTATAATGTTTAAAGTATCTTCCTGAGTATCCTCATCTTGTGTCACATCGTAAGTCCAAGTGTCTTGAAAACTTAAACTAAAGAAACCAGTATTATCATCCTCTCCTGACCCTCCATTATCATCGTCATTATTAATAGGAGGCCCTCCTTGACTATCATCAAGTTCAACAACATTACAAGCTGCAAGATTTAAGACTAGAGCGGCAGCTATAATTAATCTAAGCGTTTTCATTTTAGTATGTTTATTTGAATAATTAATTACAGTTAACAAATCGGTTTTCTAGTCAAATAATTACAAAATAATCTAAAAAAAATGTACTGACTTCTTGCTTTTGACAAAAATGTTAAATTTTTATCTTTAGGAATATTGCTTTATTGGCGCCTGTGTTTTACAATAGACTAAATTTAATATTGACACAATTTAAAACGCTGAAAAACAACTTAATAGTAATGATAATGTTGTAGATTGAAAGATGCTGAAATTGACTTTTATATGTCCAATACCATCTTGTTTTTTAGGCGATAATGTATAAAATGATGCTAGAACTTTAACACATGTATTTTCATTCCAATATATTGCCCAAAGGTAGATTTGTTTTTAGGTCTAATAAACTTAAAAGTATATTTCGCATTTTTGCAATTCAAAGTATTTTAGATTCATGCCACAGATTTCAGATAAAGGTAAGTCTATGCCTACGTCACCCATTCGTAAATTGGTGCCTTATGCAGAAAAAGCAAAGGAGAGAGGCATTCAAATATACCATCTTAATATTGGTCAACCCGATATAAAGACACCAAAAATTGCATTGAATGCTGTTCAACAAGCTGGTATAGAGGTTTTAGCTTACAGTCCTTCGGCAGGTTTTCAAACGTATAGAGATAAGTTGGTATCTTATTATGCCAAACAAAATATTCATATCAATTCTGATGATATTATAACCACGACAGGTGGCTCTGAAGCGCTTTTATTTGCTATGGGAAGCATAACAGATCCCGGTGATGAGGTAATTATTCCTGAACCTTTTTATGCCAATTACAATGGTTTTGCTAGCGCAAATGGTGTTAAGGTCGTTCCTGTTATTTCTGAATTAGAAAGTGGTTTTGCATTACCTCCAATATCCCATTTTGAAAAATTGATAAGCCCAAAAACAAAAGCGATCGTTATTTGTAATCCGGGTAATCCTACAGGATATCTATATTCAAAGGAAGAAATAGAACAACTAGCTCTCCTGATTAAAAAAAATGATCTTTTCCTAATAGCAGATGAGGTGTATCGCGAGTTTTCTTATGATGGTCATAAACACCATTCGGTTATGGAACAGGAGGATATAGATAATCATACTATTATGATTGATTCTGTATCAAAAAGATACTCTATGTGTGGTGCGAGAATAGGTTGTTTAGTTAGCAGAAATAAAGATGTGATTAAAACTGCAATGAAGTTTGCGCAGGCGCGATTGAGTCCACCGACTTTTGCTCAAATTGCTAGTGAAGCAGCTTTAGATACCCCTGAGACTTATTTCACGCAAGTAATTGAAGAATATGTGTCTAGAAGAAATACCTTAATTGCAGGATTGCGAGAAATACCAGGAGTACAAGTTGCCACTCCAAAAGGTGCATTCTATTGTATTGCTGCCTTACCAATAAAAAATGCTGATGCTTTTGCCCAATGGCTCCTTGAGTCTTTTGATTGGGATGGAAAAACAATCATGGTGGCACCGGCGGCAGGGTTTTACTCTACCAAAGGAGCAGGATTAAATCAGGTTAGAATTGCCTATGTATTGGAAGAAGAAGCATTGAAAGAAGCCGTAACTATTTTGAAAGTAGCTTTAGAAACTTATCAGGATTGATTCAACTAGTAAAGAACTTTTCGCTCACAGATTTCAATACGTTTGGCATCCACGCTCAGGCAAAGGCTTTTGTTTCTGTAAGGTCGATAGAAGAGTTAAAAGAAGCTTTAAAACTTAATTTTGAAAAGCGGTTTATTTTGGGAGGCGGAAGTAATATTTTGCTTACAAAAGATATAGAGGGTCTTGTGATTCACAATGCTATTAAGGGTATTGAAGTTGTGAAAGAGGATAAAAACGCATATGAGGTTTTTGTTAGTGTTGGTGCTGGTGAAAATTGGCATCATTTGGTAGTATACTGTTTAGAAAATGGATGGGGTGGCATTGAAAATTTGGCACTAATTCCAGGTAATGTTGGTACTGCGCCAATTCAAAATATAGGAGCTTATGGTGTTGAACTTAAAGATGTTTTTCACACCTGTACAGCAATAAACAGAAAGACTTTAGAGACAAAAATTTTTACTTTAGAAGATTGTCAATTTGGATACAGAGAGTCGGTTTTTAAAAATGAGGTCAAAGGCCAATATGTTATCACTTCGGTAACATTAAAGTTAACCACTGCCAATCATAAATTACATACCCAGTATGGTGCAATAAGCGATACCTTATTGGAAGAAGAAATAACAATGCCTTCTATTCAAGAGGTTGCTGCTGCTGTTATAAAGATTAGACAAAGCAAACTGCCCGATCCAAAAAAAATTGGCAATAGTGGTAGCTTTTTTAAAAACCCAATGATATCTCAAAACGAGTTTAAGCAATTAAGAGAGCGTTTTGAAGCCATACCATTTTATCCAGTTGGTAACGGTATGGTAAAAGTCCCTGCTGGCTGGCTTATAGAACAGGCAGGTTTTAAAGGTAAGCGTTTTGGTGAAGCTGGAGTACACGATAAACAAGCGCTTGTTTTAATAAATCACGGAAGTGCAACCGGTAAAGCCATTTGGGATCTTGCTCAGCGTATCCTTGCAACAGTTAAAGAGACCTTTGATATTGTGCTACAAACAGAAGTCAATATCATTTAAACTAAAAAGCCCAGTCGTGTAGGGAAGCAACGGGGCAATATTAGCAACTTTTTTGGTATAAAGTTACTTGGGAAATACTACGCTATCAATAACGTGTATGGTTGCATAACTTATGTCAATATAGTAAGAGCAATATCCTATGTCTATGTTGATCATTTTCCAGAATTGTTAGAAAATCAAGTTTTTCAATTAAGGGCAGATGTGAATAGGCATATTATTCCTTTAGATATTCTAGAAGTTTCTGATAATGTATTAGTTGAAATCACCTACAAACAAGAAATGGAAAGTCTCATCATTGCTATTGAACCATAGAGTGGTTGTCAAGAGGCCACAGTTGAAAATTTGGTTGCTCATGTGTTTTTAAGAAGCATTTAATAACCCAACCCCTACTATTCTTTCTATCTTTGCAAAAAACATTTTATGAAACTTGTTTTGTTAACCTTTGCTCTATTGGCGTTAGCTTTTGCAGGTATTGCCATTAAGATATGGGCAAAAAAAGATGGCAAATTTGCAGGTACTTGTGCAAGTCAAAATCCTTTTCTTAATAAAGATGGAGAAGCCTGCGGAATGTGTGGCAAACTACCTTCTGAAATGGGAGATTGCACCAATGAGCGTTAAATAAAGTCTTTTGGACACCCTACTCTGGTATTTAATAATCGTCTTTCTTTCTATTGTATTCATAAATTGTGCGTATTATCTTTTCTTTTTAAAATTTACAATACCCAAGTCTTCAAAGCCAAATATATCAGTTGTTGATTTTGGTGTTTCTATTGTTATATGCTCTAAAAATGAAGCAAATAACCTGAGAGAAAATGTTACTCATTGGTTAGCTCAAAACTATGCCAATTTTGAAATTGTTCTTATAGATGATGCTTCTATAGACGACACCTCTGAAGTTATAAAAGCTTACGCGAAAAAAGATAACCGAATAACACCAGTTTATGTAGAAAACAATGAAGCATTTTGGGGGAGCAAAAAATACGCATTGACCTTAGGAATAAAAAAAGCCAAATACAATCATTTAATTCTTAGCGATGCCGATTGTATTCCAAAGAGTAAAGATTATGTAGCGATTGTGGCTAGTCAATTTACTAAAAATAAACAAATTGTGATAGGATACGGTAGCTATCAATATGTAAAAAGATCTTTTCTCAATGCACTAATTAGATATGAGACTGTTTTAGCAGCATTGCAATATTTTGGGTACGCAGCTCTGGGTAATCCCTATATGGGTGTAGGCCGTAATCTAGCCTATACTAAAGACTTGTTTTATGAAAATCGAGGCTTTATGGATCATATGCAGGTGCACAGTGGAGATGATGACCTGTTTGTAAATCAAGCAGCGACTTCTCAAAACACAGCTATATGTGCAATAGAATCAACCCATACACAATCTAAGCCTAAAACAAATTGGAAAAGTTGGATTACTCAGAAAAGAAGACATATAACCACAGCTACACATTATAAAACCAAAGACAGATTCCTTTTGGGATTATTCTACTTTACACAATTAAGTACTTTTTTAGTGGCGATATTACTTTTGGCATTAAGCTATAAATGGCAGTTGGTTTTGGGAGCCTTAGCCATAAGATATCTCATTTTAGGATTAGTACTAAACTCGGCAAATAAGCACTTTAAGGAACGGTCATTACTACTTCTTTTTCCGGTTTTGGAATTCATATTGGTATGCTTACAATTAACTATCTTTAGTGCCAACTTGATATCAAAACCCACGAGGTGGAAGTAACTCCTGCACGTATTCTTAATGAAATAAATTATGCTCTGAAAGGGAAGCAGGCGGCTTTCAACTTTTTATTGAACACGTTTTGGAGTAGGGTGTATTCTTTTCAGTTAAAACGTACTAAAAATGAATATGAAGCAGAGGAAATTACTATTCAAACATTTTCAAAGGCGTTTGATAAATTACATACTTATAAAGATTCTTATGCTTTTGAAACCTGGTTACTGACTATATCAAGGAATATACATATTGACATTTTACGTAAGCGAGATGCTACAATACGATCCCAAATAACGCATAAAGATGAAGAAAGAGTATATCGAGTGCCCGACGAAAGCCCAACACCCGAAGATGCCATTATAAAACAGCAAAATCTAGAACAGTTATTGCGTTTTATTAAAATGCTCAAGCCGCACTATCAACAAATGATCAATCTTCGGTATTTTCAAGAAATGAGCTATAAAGAAATGGCAAATGAACTTGTTGAACCTATAAACAATGTCAAGGTTAAATTGTTGAGGGCAAGACGTTTATTGGCAGATATTATTGAAAAAGTAAATTAATGCGATTCTCATTAAAAAAATTAGGCCCGGGGTTATTATTTGCAGGTGCGGCCATTGGGGTTTCGCATTTAGTACAATCAACTAGGGCAGGAGCAGATTATGGTTTTGGCTTGCTATGGGCATTACTGCTTATCAACTTAATCAAGTATCCTTTTTTTCAACTTGGCCCCAGATATGCGAGTGCTACTGGCAAAAGTCTATTGTTTGGATACTTGCAACTCCATAAGAATGTACTCATAGCTTATTTTATATTGACCCTTTTGACCATGTTTACAATTCAGACTGCAGTAACTATTGTTACAGCAGGTCTTGCCATTCAGCTTTTTGGTATGAGTACAGATATTGCCATTTGGAGTGTAGTTATTACCATTTTGTGTGCCGTCATACTGCTCATAGGACGCTATCAATTTTTGGATAAGACGATGAAGGTTATTATTACTATTCTTACTCTAAGTACAGTGTTTGCTGTGTTTTTTGCTTTTCGCGAAAATTTCCAAAGTCAAGGTACAGGAAGTGGCAATGACCTTTTGCCCATTTTGCCTACTGATGGAGTAGGGGTTGCATTTTTGATAGCTTTTATGGGTTGGATGCCTGCGCCTTTGGATATTTCTGTATGGCATTCATTATGGTCTTTAGAAAAAGGTAAACAACAGGGATCAAATGCTGTCAAAATAGCCTTGTTTGATTTTAATATAGGCTATATAGGGACTGTGTTTTTAGGGATTTGTTTTGTGACTTTGGGTGCATTGGTCATGCATAACAGCGGGGTGACATTTTCAAGTAGTGGGGGAGTTTTTGCAGGTCAATTAATAGACATGTATACGACTAGCTTAGGTGATTGGGCTGCCGTTTTTGTGGGTATTGCAGCTTTTACGACTATGTTTAGTACAACGCTAACCACTCTTGATGCTTCGCCGAGAGCAATGGCAAAAACTGCAGAATTACTTGATATGCAGTCTATTGTTAAAAAATACAATTTGTGGTTGTTAATATTAGTCTTAGGTACCAGCGTAATTCTGTTTTTCTTTATTAGTGAGATGGGAGCTTTAGTGCGATTAGCTACCATACTTTCCTTTTTGACCGCACCTTTCTACGCTATATTTAATTATAAAGCCTACCAAAATGCGGGTATTCAAGGAGAAAATAAACTATCAAAAGCAATGATAGTATTGTCCTATATAGGAATTGCTTTCCTTTTCGGTTTCAGTTTGTGGTATATAATTAGTCTACTTTAGAATCTAACTATTAATACGATGTTTTAAACTAGAAATGGTCTCTATGGGATTGTCTGACCTAAAAACATAGCTTCCCGCAACTAAAACATCCGCTCCTGCTTTAATCAATTTTTTTGCATTTTTATCCGTTACGCCGCCATCTATTTCAATAAGGGTATTGGCGTTTTTTCGGTCTATGATTTCGCGTAAATCGCTAACTTTATTGTAAGTGTTTTCTATGAATTTTTGACCTCCAAACCCTGGATTTACACTCATAAGACATACTAGGTCTATATCTTGAATGGTATCTTTTAATAAGCTAACAGAGGTATGCGGGTTTAGAGCAACGCCAGCTTTCATTCCACTAGATTTTATGGCTTGTAGGCTTCTATGTAGATGGATACAAGCTTCAAAATGTACAGTGAGAATATCACTTCCCAAATCTGCAAACGTCTGTATATACCTGTCAGGATCTATAATCATTAAATGGACGTCTATAGTCTTTTTAGCATGCTTTGCGATATCTCTTAGCACAGGCATACCAAATGAAATATTAGGGACAAAAACACCATCCATGATATCTATATGAAACCAATCGGCTTTACTGCTATTAATCATTTCTACATCGCGTTGTAGATTACCAAAATCTGCCGCTAGTATAGATGGAGCAATTCGTTTTACAGACATATAAATTTGATTAAATAATAATCAAATGTACAATTTTAAGAGGCAAAGTTTTTATGACTTATTGTATTTAAGAACTTATTTAAAATGCTCAATCTATCCGTCGCTTTGATACCTGTAACCAATTTAATTAATTCAATATAATCCTTGATTTTTTCAATTTGACTTTTAGATTTGACTATAGAGAATCATAAATCAATGCTCTTAACGATGCGATACTCTATAGGTTTTCAAGAAGAGGTGTTGCTTTGAAATGTTGTTGATCTCTAAAAATTATATCGTAGCAGGATGCTACTTTATCGTAATGCCCTTCTGAAATTGGCGGAAAAGATCCTTGGCTATATATAAATAGTCCCGATATATCCTTTTGTATATTGTTTTCTTTGGATTTGTCCAGAAGCTCTTGTGTTTGATTTGGACTTAAATCAGAACTAGATCAACTGATAAAGCATATTGTAATTTCTTTCATTTAAGGGGTTGGGTGTTGTATTTTATAGACTTAAGGTAATGAAAAATCCCCGGTAATCAGCCGAGGATCATTCATCAATCAAAAAACGAACAGTTATGATAAACTGTTTGTAGTCTTAATTTAGATTATTAGCCTAAATAGGTTTTTAATATTTTACTACGTGAGGTATGCTTTAACCTGCGTATTGCTTTTTCTTTAATTTGACGTACACGCTCTCTAGTTAGATCGAATGTTTCTCCAATTTCTTCTAAAGTCATTGGATGCTGATCTCCTAAGCCAAAATACAATCTAATAACGTCTGCTTCTCTTGGAGTTAAAGTCTCCAAAGCGCGTTCAATTTCTGTACGCAACGATTCGTGTAATAACTCTCTATCTGGATTTGGTGATTCTCCTGATCGCAATACATCATAAAGATTTGAATCTTCACCTTCTACTAAGGGAGCATCCATACTTACATGACGTCCAGAGTTTTTCATAGACTCTTTCACGTCATTGATAGTCATATCCAACTCCTTGGCAATTTCTTCGGCACTAGGTGGGCGTTCATGAGCTTGCTCTAAGAAAGCATAAGTTTTGTTAATCTTGTTGATACTACCTATTTTATTAAGCGGTAGGCGAACAATACGTGATTGTTCTGCCAAAGCTTGTAAGATAGATTGTCTTATCCACCAAACGGCATATGAAATAAACTTAAAACCCCTGGTTTCATCAAAGCGTTGCGCGGCTTTAATTAGTCCTAAATTACCTTCATTAATTAAATCAGGAAGGGTTAATCCTTGGTTTTGGTATTGTTTGGCTACAGAAACTACAAAGCGCAAATTGGCTTTGGTAAGTTGTTCTAAGGCACGTTGGTCTCCTGCTTTAATGCGTTGAGCCAATTCTACCTCTTCATCTGCTGTGATGAGGTCTACTTTGCCTATTTCTTGTAAGTACTTGTCTAGGGAAGCGGTTTCACGATTAGTAACCTGCTTGGTAATTTTAAGCTGTCTCATTCTTCTTTTTAAACAATTATGGTCGGAGTAGTGTATTAAGTTATACGTATAACTCTAGAAAAATGTTACAAAAAACTTCAAATAATTTAAATATATTTTATATTATATTTATAATCAATAAAATAAAAATTTCATATCCGTTTAATGTCCATTAGCTGTAATGCTAGCTATTACTAGTC
>CAZDFA010000031.1:0-22326 GCA_964504555.1 uncultured Flavobacteriaceae bacterium
TAGGAATATCTTCTAGATCGTCATCTAACAAGAGGGTATCTCCCAACAAATCACTCTTGTCATAGGTCTTGTGTTCAATAATAAAATAGGTAGTTGCCAGAACAGCAATAAGACCTAATTGAAAGAAAAGCAAGCTCCTTTTTCTAAGATCTGCTTTAGGATTTTTCTTTGGTTCCATAAATCAATTATTAAGAAAGTAAAGTAACAAAATTATATCTAAAAATAAAACTAAAACTTAGTATCGGTTTGCCATCTTTTTTTAGCTACAGCAAAAACAAAGAATAAACCCAATAAAACACCAATTATATTGGCTACAACATCCCATACATCGGCCATTCTATTTGTAGTAAACCACGCTTGCAATCCTTCAATAAGTATACCATATATTATAAGGACACTACCAATTTTTAAAAAAAGTGGTGTGGCAGTAGTTCTAAAAGATCGCTTTTTAAACAAAATAATGCTTCCCAATACCCCCCAAAGTATACTTAGCCCAAAATAAGCCACAAAATGCAAAAACTTATCAGAAAGTGCAATTGTGGTAGTGGTAGTGGGTATTGTCGCAAGAGACCCCCACGTAAGAAATCCTGTATAAAGCAGTGCTAGTACTACAAAGAACTTAGGCTCCAATAATCGCTTCATAGCCTACAGCATCCAAAAGATTTTCTACTTCTATCGGATCGCTAATCTTAATCTTAATCATCCAACCTTCACCATAAGGATCTGTATTTACAGTTTCTGGCTCATCTTCTAGAGCTTCATTAAACGCTATAATTTCTCCTGAGAGCGGTAAAAATAAATCAGATACAGTTTTAACAGCTTCCACTGTGCCAAAAACTTCGTCTTGTGCTAATGTTTCATCTAGAGTTTCAACTTCTACATAAACAATATCACCTAGTTCTCCTTGTGCAAAATCTGTAATTCCTACAACGGCTACATCTCCTTCTAGACGCACCCATTCGTGATCTTTGGTATACTTTAAATCGGTTGGTATATTCATTGTTATATTATGTATTTGTATACGTTCGCAAAAGCGAAAACTACTAATTAATTTCCAAACAGGTACCTCAACGTAAATCCAGATCGCACCGTGGTTTGAGGAAATGCAGTTGAGATTGCAAAGGTAGAAAATGTATGGTCGTAAAAGAAGAGTGCAGTGAGATTTTGACTCAATGCATAATCTGCAGTAAAACGTAAACCGTATATATCCTGACCAGCAGTGGTTTGATTGGTGTCAGAATCTAAGAATCGTAAAATAGTCTCATTTCTGCGAAGAGATAAATCTGCTCTCAAATTAAGATCACTTTTTAAGATAGTACGCTTTCCTCCAAAATTACTAGCAAAGGTGAGATCTTTGATGCGGTAGCCCAAGCCTACAATATATTCATCTCCCTGTAATTCGGTAAGGATGTTGTTATCAAAACTTAGAGAAAGCATCCTGTTTCTTCGTATTTCAGCCAATACATTAATTGAATTTTTTGCCTCAAAATCTACACGAATTAGCGGAGTAAATTGTTCTGTGAGGGTAACACCGCCAAGCAAGGTCGGGTTTAAGAAATTACCGCTTTGATCGCGCTGTGCTGTAAGGGGATTGTTGTCAATATCTGCATCAAACGCAAGGTTGGTATTAAATTGATTTACCGTATAACTTGCCGAATAGGCGTGTTGCAAAGAGAATCTCCTAAAGTTTTTCCTGAACCACTTCAGGTTCATAAGACCTGAGTATCTAATATTCCAATTAGGCAGAGGTATATCTCTTAAAAACCCTAAAGAATTGTCTTCTGCATCACCTCCAGCATATGCTGCTAAGAACGCAGGCAATAAGACTGCTTGATTATTACGCCCAAATCCTTCTGGAAAACCATTTTCATCACGATCAAAATTGGTGGTCCCAAAGAAATTCGCTGCCAGGCGATTTGCAGTAGCCAACCTATTCTCCCTAAATTGATCAAAAACTTCCGAGGACTCCTGCGTACTCCTATTAAAGGCCGAACCAATTAAAAGGGTAGAGATATTAAAATTACCAAAAGCATTAGGCGTTAATGACTCAAACTGCAAATCACCAGCATTATCATTAATCCTAAAATTCTCCGTAAAGTTTTCCTGAAATGTTCTATTGAAATTCACATCAATGTCCAAGTCCTTTAGAATACCTATACGCGCCTGTATCGTAAGCTGTCTATTAGTGACTTCTCTGATTTGCTGATTAAAGTTTTGGAAAGAGGTTAAAAATCCATTTCTAGCGGCAATGTCTCGAACATCAGCTTGACTACCAAATACAAAGCCCGTGGTTGGCCTTAAAGTACCTGCAAAACCAATACTTGGCAAAAACCCAGGTATAAACGTACCATTGGTTTCTTGGTAATTTATCTGTACTTGTTTCAAAGCCGTGACAATAGCGATTAAACCATTATACGCTTTTGCTCCAGAAGATAATCCTTTAGTACTGCCTTGTGCATTTCTTCCAGTTACTTCACTTCTTGCCCCTGCTCTTGCTGCTCCTCTCAATGCACCTCGACCGTCGTCCTCTGCCGATGGTACTCCCCTACTTCTATCTGCCCTTGTATTAGCACGAGCAGTGCGTTTGGTTTTTTTAGTAAGCTTAAGATACCTATAAAGGTTATCCAATTCTAAAGTTCCATTAAAGGTATGGGTATTACCATTTTCAATAGTATTACCTAAATCAGGTATATCTGGTAATACTTCAAATTGCTGAGACCCTCGTTGCCATCTGAAATTTGACGCATATGAATAGGTGCCTGAAATCCAAGCTAAAAACGGAATTTTGTCAAATGGCAAGTCATAATTAAGCTGTAAGGTTTGAAAATGCGTATTGGGTTCGCCCAAATTAAAGAAACCGTTGTATATGCCAAATCCATCAATCTCGTTGTTATTTTCATCCAAAAACAACGGCAAACCATCTTGATCCAAGAAGTTTCTCACAATTCGATTATGCGAACTGTCAAAATTAACTCGTAGTGAATTGGTAATTGGATAGTTGATAGAATACTGCCAATCAAATAAAAAGTTGCGTTGAAATAATGTAGGCACAGGAATATCATTTTCACTTGCCAATAAATCTCTAAATCTTTGTCGACTAAACTGCCTGTTTATATTAGAACTTACATTTACACTGTTAGGCAAATAATTAAAATTGGTATCCTTAAGCCATTTCCAATATTTGCCGGTGAATAAAGAATCATTCTTCTTGAATGGCTCTATAGGCTTTGGGTTAAAACTATAGCTATAGGTTCCTCCTAGACTTACTCCTTGATCTCTTGACTCTTCGATTTCAAAATCTCTATGATCGGTTTGATTATAGGAGTAGGAAAAAGCAAAGTTTTCGATATCATAAGGTTTTGGTCGTCTTTCAGTATTAGTACGTTCTTTACGGACGCCTATTAGATTAATGCTTTGCCTTCTAGTATAATCTTCAGATTGACGCCTGATGCTTTCAGCATCTTCTGGAGTTGCTGCATTATCAATACGTTGATCCAACAATAAATCTGTAAACTGTGCATCAAATTGTGGCGTAATAAGTTGCTCACCTAATGCTAAATTCACTGGTAGTTGCAATCCCCATTTTTTTGGAAACAATTGTCCTGCATTAACATTAGCTACCAAATCATATTGTACAACATTTTCTCTGCTGCGTTCGTTAGGCGCTTGCTCTATGGTTCCAAAGCCTTCAGTGCTAATTCTTCCTGTAGAGGATATATTGGCAAAATCAGCAATATTTCCATCAAAATTGAGCACACCAGCCCAACCGCCTTGATTGTTCAATTCGCTTACGCGGAATTCGTTAAACCATACCTCCGTTCCAAGCGGATTAACTCCTCCATCAATAGTATTTCCATTCTTTACCCCAAACATGACTTGACGTATATCTCCAAAACTAGGGATACCTCGTATTCCCACACGTATTTGTCCTACCTCATATTCTGTATTGAGGGGATTTGGTATAAATTCTGCATTCTCATCAAAGTATGCAATCTGATCTGGAAAATTCACATCATCTGCTAGATTAACTTCTACAGGACCTCCAATAGCTCCTAATTGGGATTTAATCTGTTGCAATAATTCCAATGGCATATTAAGCTCATTTTGAACAGGCCAGATATCGCTTGCAGCAGTACTCCCAAAATCTGTATCATCCAATGGAATTTCAATTTGGTAGAAATTAGAGTTTAGGTCTGTACCAAATCGCACAAAAGCTACAACTTGGTCGTTATCCAAACCTTGCGGAGTAAGTGCTTCGGCATGCAGGAACATGCGTAACGTACGGTACTGCCTTAAATCGAGATTAAAATTTTTAAATACCCCACGAGCATCCTGATTTTCTAGACCATCAACCTGAATTGATAAGGATTGCTCGTTTTGTCTAATATTATTATTGTTGTTGTTAATTCGCTCACGAACTACCCCAGGAGGCAAAACATAGGGAATGGGCTCTCGTGTCTCATTAGCCTCAATATTTACGTTAGCAACTTCAAACTGGGTGTTGTCAGCATTATTTACTTCAGTATCCTCATTGGGATCTAAGGTTAGCAAATACCTCCTAAAATCTCCCCGAACTAAGTCTAGGGTAGCCATTCTTAATATGATATCATCTTGAAAATCTGTTAAAAACATACGCATAAAACGTATAGATCGTAAATCAGAAATACCATTAACCGCACGGTCTGCCTGATCTATAGGTATTCTAAACTGCAACCAACGAGTATTTATCGTCTCTCCATTTTGAACTTCAACTTGAAGCTCCCTAACGTCATTAACAAATTCATTTTCTGTATTTAGTGTTTGCGGGTTGATCTCGATCTCATATTCAAAATAGGCATCTATTGTACTGGTGGTATTATCACGATTTATGTCTTCAATATCTGGGAACTGCGTTGCGCCCCGATCTGTTTGACCCACATCAACTGGCGAATTCCCTTGCTGTCCATTAAAACGGTCATAACGTTCTATCACATCTCCCTCTGCAGCTAAGAAAAACTCATAGTTGTCACCTGCTGGATCTTCTAGACCTGCAAAATCTTCGAACATGTCTGCTTCCTCCTGATCGTTTAAACCATCTAAACCTACATCTTGATTGGTACGCTGCTGACCTTCTGTATCAAAAGCATAGATCAAAGATTGTTGGGTGGGGACACGTCCCCAAACGGTAGGTGTGGTACCCTCACCTCCTCCTTCAGCAGGCAACCCATTTTCATACTGCTTACGACCATCAGTCAAAATATCTTCGGAAATATTTCCCAAATTAATAACTAATTTTCCTCCCGGATCTGTAGTATTTCCATCAGCAAAATAGGGGTCTAGTAACCAAAATTCAACAAATTCCACATTAGACTGTTCAAAATCTGTAGAGGTAAACTGTCGCATAATCCCGCCAAAATTTTCTTGCGGATTATCAACTACCTCATCTGCAACATTTGGATTATAATTATAAGGCCCTCTTTCTGCCGGGAAATAGGCTAAATCCAGTGGAAATAATGCCTGAGTCTGTCCGGACAGTATATCCTGATTAGGGAAAATTTCATCCCGAAAAACCCGTCGCGTAAATGGAGTCGAAAGATCGTCATCACTTATCTCTGCTGGTCTAGCCGCCGTATAAAATGTAGGGTCAATAGTATACCAAGCTAATCGGGATCTTCTAAATCCAGTCTGAATACCTACAGGTGGCGTTGCAGCCGGATTACCTAAAGATTCTTCATTAGATCTAAAGCCAATAGGAATCGATGCTAATTGCCATTGCTGCGGAGAACTGATATCTATATTAGTTTGTGCTCCTTCAAAATCATCAATAAACGAAGTAGCCTCACCATTAAAGTCGGTACCACGAGGTTGCCCTGGTATAAGGAATGCAGCTTCTCCACGTACAGAAATATTTGAGGACGCATCGGTATCAATTGTGGGCCACTTGTTAATCAATCGTGTTAGCAAAGGTACCTCTGTAGAATAACTAGCATTTACTCCAAAAATAGTATTGTTAATCGGCTCAAAATCAAAAGTTGCTTTCTGAGTAAGCGGGCGTTCATTAAGATTTAAAAAGGTAGCTCCAACCAAGAAATTTTCACTAAACTGGTGCTCTACATTAATCCCTGTAAAACGTCTATTCTGTTGTCCAAAGGTGGCATTATTTTCAACAGAAACAGTTATAGGAATGCCTGAAGCTTCCAAAGCAGGATCTAAAATAATCACTCGCCCAATTTGATAATTAACCGTATAATCAAGTCCTTCTGTTAGCACACGACCTCCAGCGGTTACCGTTACTGAACCCTGTGGCACATTAAATGCTCCAATAGGAATGCCTTGTTCTTGGGTTGAACGATAGCGACCCCTAAGTGCAAACTTATTGCGCTCTGCATTATCACGCGCTACAATTTTGGTAGATCGGTATAGAGAGGTGTAAACGTATTGAAACTGGTTGGCATTATAGGTATTCCTGTCAAAATAATCTCGAGTTGGATCTCCATCATTTAGTTGATTAAATAATCGTTCTCCAAATGGCTCAACACTCGTAAATATCATATTGCCATTTTGAACATTTACTGTAATACCAGGTACAAAATCAAAAAAGCCATCACCCCCTGTTTGCGGATCACCAAAAGTGGTTAACCGATCTAGATTAAATACTTGTAATAAGGTAGTATTGGCAATGCCTATTGGCAATGCATCTCCTCCTGGAGCGGGTTCAATAAAATTTACTGGAGAAGGATCTGCATACACCACATTTAACCTAAAACCTTCTTGTTCTAAATTAAAAGCACCTAAAGGGTAGATGTTTTTCATCATCAAATCCCAAATAGGTTCTTCTACATTGGTAATATTGCTTTTAAGCATTTTTACTACCAAATTTTGTGGCGCTCCTGCTCCTTGTCCTAATGGGAGTACACTATCTAAAATCCCATCGCCATTAACGTCTATCCCATTGTTAACCCCATCATCATTTACATCGGCATCAAACTGATCTGCTATATCATCATCATCTTGATCTGGTAATTGATCTACACCATCGCCATCTGGGTCTGAGTCAAACTCATCAGGAACTCCATCGCCATCAGTATCTGCACGTTCTCCAACAGTAGCGTCTACACCATCATTAGCAAACTCACCTACCTGAAATACCTCCCCATTTACGGTATATTGAAAAGCAACACCTAATACTTCATCATTGCTCAACCGCTGGTTTAATGAGATATATCCTAATTGCGTATTCAATTGAAATTCATTAGGAAGTAATTGCCTTGCATTTTCCATTAGGGCAAAGTCCAAACCATCTGTCACTTGGGCTCCTCCAAAACCATCTTGAACCGTTGCAATGTCCCGAATGGCTTCTGTTAATACAGATTGCTCTTGAGGATTATTTATTCCAAAAGGGTTAAAATCATTATTTGCATTATCTGGAAAAGCACTAGCTGGCTGGTTGAGAAAACCGGGTTGCGTTATCAAATCTATACCAATATTAGAAGGATCTGACTCTCCTAAGTCTTGAATACCTACAATATTTCTTACATCTTGAGTCTGATTTTGTCTATTGGTTACCCAAACTTCTAATCGAGTAATCTGGAAATTATTATCGACAAATGGAAACCTAGTCAGAGCTCGGTCATAATCATCTCTAAAGAAATGAGCCAAGAAAAAGTGACGATCCTCATCATAGTCCAATGAAAAAATTTCAAAATCTTGAACGGTAGCTCCATTTTCTGCGGTAACCGTATTGGGCTGTGATCTGTTTTCTGCAAAAGCAGCTGTTATACGGGTTTTACCAAATTGCAGTTCTGTCTTTACACCAAACAAACTTTGTGATCCTTGTATTAAGGCACTGTTTAATGGTAAGTTTACATTACCTACCTCTATTTTCTGGATAATATCATCTTCAGTAGGGGTATATTCTAATTTGATTTGATTTTGAAAGTTGAAGGTAGACTCGGTGTCAAAATTGGCATTAATCTGAAGGCGCTCTCCTACTTTACCAAGTAAACTAAGACTGATACGCTGGTCAAAATCAAACGAAATATTGCTTCGATTTCGAGGAGACAAAGCTGGATTATCCTGACGTGTAAAGAGTAATCCCAAATCAACTTCTACAGATCCTTGGGGTATAAACTCAATTTCGGTACCACCAAAAATGGTTTCAAAAAAATCTGAATTTACATAGAAGTTTGGTAATATATTTCTTGGCCCATCATCACTTTCTACGGTACGACCATCAAGAGATGATATTTTATCCTGAAAATACTTATCCATTTGCTCTAAACGTAGGCGACGTTCAAATTCTTCTGGAGTAAGAATTAGTGGATAAGTGATATCAAAACTCCCTAACTGCTCCGTGTACACATACCGATCTAAGACTGGATCATAGGTATATTTGGATACAATACTCGCTGGATCTTTAAGTTCAATTCGTCCTAGGGAAATTCCAGTATTTGTAGCTGTAGAATCTTGACCTGTCTCCTGTGCAACAAATGAAGTTGTGCCGATTAAAAAGAACACAAATAAACAGCATAGTGCTATTTGTAAATCAAAAAAATATTTTTGTTTCAAATCCTTCCTATAATTTTTTTAATGCGCCCTTAATCATCCCTTCTACACTCACCTCTGGATTATCTTTAAGGATGGCAACACATACTTTATCTGCTAATTTCCTGTTAAAACCAAGAGTTTCTAAAGCAGATAACGCTTCTTCTTTGCGAGTATTGCTTTGAGATGCGCTTTCTATTGAAACATCAAACACTTTTATGATTTTATCTTTTAAATCTAGAATTACCCGCTGAGCGGTTTTAGCCCCTATACCCTTCACACTCTGAATAGTAGCAACATCTCCAGAAGCAATAGCCTGTTTTATATATTCCGGATCTAAAGAAGAAAGCATCGTTCTGGCTGTACTCGCTCCTACCCCAGAAACAGACAAGAGCAATTTGAAAATAGCGCGTTCCATTTTTTGCATAAAACCGT
Source organism: uncultured Flavobacteriaceae bacterium (assembly GCA_964504555.1). Classification (GTDB taxonomy): domain Bacteria; phylum Bacteroidota; class Bacteroidia; order Flavobacteriales; family Flavobacteriaceae; genus Dokdonia. The sequence goes on from CAZDFA010000031.1 coordinate 8,959, forward strand.
AAAGGGTGTGACTATCTTCTTTCACCTGTAAATAGGTGAAAATTTTGATGTTCTCATCTTGAGGGAGTAATGAGAAAGTATGTAGGGAGATATTAACAAAATAGCCAACTCCATTGCAGTCTACTACAATGTATGTCGGGTTTTTTTCTATTAATCTTCCGCTTAAGTAGGTAATCATTGCCAACTGAAAAGTTAGGCGGTAAATGTAATAAAATTATTCCCATAGCAAAGCAGTTTTGCTAGAGGTTTTGAGCTTTTAATGCTTTTGCGGCAGCTTATGCATTTTATCTAAATTCTTGAAGCCTATAATCCCCGTTTTTCTTTTTCTTGAGCGTCTACAACGGCAATGGCGACCATGTTAATAATCTCGTCAACACTAGCTCCTAATTGTAATACATGAACTGGTTTACGCATTCCTAACATAATCGGTCCAATATTATCTGCCTGTTCTAATTCTTTAATTATTTTATAGGTAATATTTGCACTCTCAATATTGGTAAAGACCAAAGTATTTACTTTATGACCTGCCAACTTGGAAAAAGGAAAATTGTTTTTTAATAATTCTGGATTCAACGCAAAGTCTGCTTGTATCTCTCCGTCAACTAATAAATCGGGATAATACCTATGCAAATGCGCCACGGTTTCACTCGCCTTGGTTGCTTTGGGATGCGTTGAAGACCCAAAATTGGAATAAGAAGTCACCGCAATAACTGGCTCTATACCAAAAAGCCTCACGGTGCGCGCCGTCATCTTAACAATCTTGGCTAGCTCCTTAGCACTTGGTTCAATATTGATAGACGTATCTGCTAAAAACAATGGCCCTCGAGAGGTCATCATCACATTGCAGGCTGCCACTTTTTGAATTCCTTTTGACGGCCTGATGATTTCCAATACTGGTTTTACAACACTCGGATAACTGCGAGAATGACCAGAGATCATCCCATCAACATCTCCTTGATCTACCATCATTGCGGCAAAGTAATTGCGCTGACGCATTAACCTTCGAGCTTCAAATAAAGTAATCCCTTTTCTACTCCTTTCTTTCCAATATTTCTTGGCATATTGCTCTAAATGCTCGGCTTCATTTGCCGATTTAGGATCTACTATTTCTACATCAGAATCAAAGCCGATTTCTTCTTTTAGCTCCTGGATCACTTCCCTATCACCAAGTAAGATAGGAATAGCAATACCTTCGTCATTTACTGTTTGTGCAGCCTTTATAACATCCAATTGATCTGCTTCTGCAAACACAATACGTTTAGGATTAGTTTTGGCTCTTTCAAGAAGTAGTCGAACTACTTTATTATCATCACCAAGTCGTTCTAGCAATTCATCTTCATAGCGCCCCCAATCAGTAATTGGATCTTTTGCTACTCCGCTTTCCATAGCAGCTCTTGCAACGGCTGGCGGGACTTTGGTTATTAATCTTGGATCAAAAGGCTTAGGGATTATATAATCGCGTCCAAAAGCAAAACGCGTTTCTCCATAAGCAATATTTACCTGTTCTGGAACGGGTTCTTTGGCCAATTCTGCTAAAGCCTTTACGGCAGCCATTTTCATTGCTTCGTTAATCTTGGTTGCTCGAACATCTAAAGCCCCTCTAAAAATAAATGGAAAGCCTAATACATTATTCACCTGATTAGGATGATCCGATCTTCCTGTAGCCATAATAATATCCTCTCGCGTACTACACGCCAAATCATAGGCAATCTCCGGATCTGGATTGGCCATGGCAAAAACTATAGGGTTGCTTGCCATACTGGCTATCATTTCTGGAGATAGGATATTTGCTATAGAAAGTCCAACAAAAACATCGGCATCCCTCATGGCTTCTTCTAAAGAATCTATCTTTCTATGTGTAGCAAACTCGTCTTTTTCTACCGATAGATTTTTGCGGTCTTTTCGAATAACACCTTTACTATCAAGCATTACAATATTTTCATCTTTGGCACCAAAAGCTTTGTATAAACGTGTGCACGAAATCGCCGCAGCACCCGCTCCACTAACTACAATGCGAACTTCATCAATCTTCTTATCAGCTAACTCCAATGCATTTAGCAAAGCCGCAGCAGAAATAATAGCTGTTCCATGCTGATCGTCATGCATTACAGGTATATCAAGCTCTTCTTTAAGCCTTCGTTCTATTTCAAAAGCTTCAGGGGCTTTGATATCCTCCAAATTAATTCCTCCGAAAGTAGGTGCAATATTTTTTACCGTTTCAATAAAAGCATCGATATCTTTAGTATCAACTTCTATATCAAAAACATCAATCCCCGCAAAGATTTTAAAAAGAAGTCCTTTTCCTTCCATTACAGGTTTGGAGGCTTCAGGACCAATATCACCTAGACCTAGTACGGCAGTTCCATTAGATATTACTGCGACTAGGTTGCCCTTAGTTGTATACTTATAGACATTATCCTTGTTCTTATCTATTTCCAAACAAGGTTCAGCCACTCCTGGAGAGTATGCAAGAGCCAAATCTCTTTGGGTGGCATAACGCTTTGTGGGCATGACCTGTATCTTACCCGGATTAGGTTTAGCATGATATACAAGAGCTTCTCTACGTTTACTTTCTTTACTCATCCAATGTAGGGTTAATGTACAAATGTAGGATATCTTTACGGGTCATTACATTAGTTAGTTATAAATCGGCGTTATTTTTCTAAAAAGATATCAGTTAAAAATTGAATCAGGATCAATTAGGTCATCCAATCTTTCTCGAAAAGAAGCATTTAATAGTGATAAGCCCAATTGATAAGAGGCATTCATCCACCCAAAACCACTAGTGGTGATATAGTCAAACTTTGTACCTACGTTGCCATACTCCACATATACTTTGTGCGTGCAGGCAACAACATCGTATTTTTCAGGAATAGTACCGTTGTAATTGACTGCATTTTTTATGATCATCCATAACCATCTATAGATAAGTTCTTGTGCTTGATCGTTAAACCCATATGCTAGAAGACCTCGCCAAATTAGCATTTGATGAGGAGCCCAACCATTGGGGTAATCCCACTGTCGCTGTACCGCATTTTTGCCAAACTTTTTATGCATTGCCAAAGAAGTTCCGGCTACACCACCTTTTTCCTTTAGCTGCGCCAAAAGCGTTTTTGTCATATTAAGGGCTTGTTCTTTTGTACAGAGACCAACCCATAGTGGTAAATAATTTGAAGCGGATTCAAAATGGGTTTGTTTTGCTAATGCGAAATTGTAATCAAAAAACTGCCCGGCTTCTTGATTCCAGCAATAGGTGTTCATTAACTCTTTTCGGTTTTCAGCTTTGTTCATCCATACTGACGAAGTTTCTCCACCCAAATCATCATTAAAATAGGTCTTGATTAAATAGGCAATATCAACTTCATATTTGTATAGCAGGCTATTAAGATCTACAGCATTTAGATAGGCGCAACAATTATCCAATCGCCAGGAGGTGTCGTGGCCGCTTTCGCGTAAGCTGCGATCATGGATAAAGTAGTTATCTAAGTTGGTGTCTTGAATAGTCCCAGATTGGTAGTCCTTAATAAAATCGGGTATTGAGCATTCATGTTTTTTCGCGTAAGCATGTAATACCTCGTCAAAATGACCTTCTTCTGTTTCTGGCGGAATGCCTATGCCTTGTGCAAAATATCTATTGAGACCAGTAGCGGTAAGACGTTCTCCTTTTACCATCCAAACGCTACGGTATTCCTTTATTGCGATTTGCAACACGTGTTGCAGCCAAGGAAGTCCAATGGCAGGATCAGCTTCAAAGGTTTCGCGAATAAAAGAGGTTAGGAATGGGGGCTGTGTACGGGTGAGGTAATAGCTGCGATTGGCATTGAGAATCTTACCATAATATGTAATCTGATAGCAGAAATTATCGATCATTGCTTTGGCTAAATCTACCCGTTTATCCAACAATAAGCCAATACCTTCAAAGTAACTATCCCAACCATACATCTCATTAAAACGACCTCCTGGAACTACAAAAGGAACGCCTTGATTGTTTTGAATGGCCAATGCCAAAACCCCAGGTTTTTCATTGATCGACTTCACATATTGGGGTGTAATATTTTCTGGAAGCAGTATCACTTCTAACTGAGGAAAATCAGATTTTAGATCCTGATAATACCGTTGCCCTTCTTTATCTGTAGCTGGAACGTATATGCGTTGTGAACCACCTATTGCTTTATCATCACCTACACTTTTTGCTAGCCCTTCACGATCTAAGGTACGCGTAAGATTATCCCAAAAATAATCTCTGATCATGCGAGAATATCGTGAGGAGGGCGCCTCTTCAACCTTCCATAAGGGAATGGTTGCTTCAGTCTTTCCTAACGCTTTTTCTAAGGCAAGCTCTTGTAATAGGTTGGACAACTGATAAGTTCCTTTTACTAGATGCGAAGAGCCATCATACAAGGTGACTTCAAAAGCTTTTGGCCCTTGATCTTCTATGGTTATTTTTTTATCACCATCGGTGTCTTCTTGATCTAGAAGGCTGTTTAAGGTTGATTCAATATTAACTTTTAGCTGCATCTTCCTTATTTATTATACTCTTAATAAAAATTACAGAAAGTATAAGAAAGACGATTGGTATAATTAAAAAATAAAATGCTTTGACTCCGCCAATACTTTCAAATAGTTCACCTACAATTCTTGAACCTAAAGTCCCTCCTAGTGCTGAAAAAATTATTATTAAGCCAGACATTGGGGAATGAAGATTTTTGGGCAGATTACTTAATACGGTAGAATTCAATAAGGGATAAATTGGTGCAATAAATAATCCAATTAAAGGCAAAATAAATCCTAGAATAGGCACATCTGTTAGTTCCTTTAAGATTACGCTATCTCCATTTGGCTTTAATTGTGGCAACACACCTAGTAATATTACTACTGAAATAATAGAACAAACGATTACAATTTTTTCCCAAGTTATTTTCTTTGACATCCATCCTGCAATAAATCTACCCGCTGCTAAAGACAGTGCCAGTATGGAAGCCATCTGAACACTTAACTTCTCTGAAAAAGAAAATATCTTTTCATTAAAACGGGGTAACCAAGTCATAATCCCTTGTTCTATCATTACAAAGAAAAAAGCTGATAGAATAAATACTAAAACTAATGGTATAACTAATAACCCAATCGAATTTTTTATATCGCTTTTTAAATCACTCCCAGAAGTTTCTATAGGTGCATTTATTTTTGAAAAAAGCAGTAGAATGAATGATACTCCTATTAAGGCACACAAAACAGGATATACATTAAGCCAAGAATCTTGATCATTACTGTAAAATGCTGGGAACAAAAAATAGGCAGATGCAATCCCAACCATAAAAAACCCTTCTATAGAACTCATAAGGAAAGAATGCTCCCTTGAATTTTCAGTAATTATGCCTATTAAACTATATACTGATAATTTTATTAAAGCGAAACTTACACCGACGGTCAAGAATAATATTTTTGCCGAATCAAATGTATTCCCATAATACATGCCAATACATCCAAAGAAAACAATTAACAATGCTATTAGCATAGCTTTCTTATAACCAAAGCGTGGCAAAAATGAAGCAATAAAAAATGAGACAATTGCTATTGGAAGGTCCTTAAAAGCCTCCAATACAGAGGCACTCCCCTCGCTAATCTCATATACATTAATTGATTTGGAGATAACAATACCTACACTATTCAATAGAATAGCAAAAACAAAATAATTAAGATATAGGCTTAATTTTACCCCAAAATCCTTCATTTATAAAAAGCTTTAATTAAAGAAAGTACCAGCGATGCTGGTGCTTTACAGTTGTATAGTAACCATCTACCAAAACCATCCAACTATAATTGCGGTAACAATTAAAAGCAGTATAGATAGGATTCTGTAGTTCTTATACCAGGGTAGTGCTTTTAGTTCAGTAGTCTCCTCTGTAAACAATGTCCTTTTATAAGTAAAGTCTGCTACTTGCTCTTCTGTTGGTGCGGCTGTTGTCATACTAACGATGACATGGGTTGAAACACTAATGACAAATAACAAATTGGCTTTTGCTAAAAAGTGAAATTCATTTAGCGCAGGAATCCAATCGAAATTTAGTGATAAAATCATAAACAAGGCCGAAAGCCCTCCAACCAATAGACTAGCAAAAGCTCCTGATGCACTGGCTCGTTTCCAGAAAAGACCTAATAGAAATGCAGCCACGGCTGGCGGACAGGTAAACGCGATAACCAATTGCAAGTAACCCCATAGTGAATCGCTTACTTTTTCTATAAACGGCACCCAAGCCGAAGCCAAAATCACCAAGATTATGGTTGCTATTTGACCTACACGTACCAATTGCTTACTGGTCATGCTAGGTTTAATTTCTTTAACGAAATCCATAGTAATCAAGGTAGATGCCGAATTAAAGGTAGCAGATACCGAAGACATCATTGCAGCAAGCAATCCAGCAACCACTAATCCTAGAACTCCTGTAGGTAATAATTTAAACAACAATACGGGATAGGTGAGATTAGGGCAATCCTTTAAACTGGCACAAGTGCTACCATCACCTAAGGCATAATTCAATTCTGAAATATCTAAGGTATTGAAAAGCAATATTGCCAGAATACCAGGAACGATCATGATGAAGATTACTGGCAACTTTAACAGCCCAGCAAACAATGCTCCCCAACGACCATGATTTAAATTTTTTGCCCCTAAAATACGTTGTACCATAAATTGATTATTCGCCCAGAAATAAAATCCCAATAATGGCACTCCGGTCAACAAGCCCCACCAAGGCATAAACTCATCATTATTGGGCCTCACCAAACTAAATACTTCATCTGAGGTAGCAGGAATATACTTCCTACGTTCAGCTTTATCACCAAAATCTACTTCACCTCCAGCAAGCATACCATCAAGTTTATTCATCATCATATCCCAACCACCACCAAGCTCATCAAAGGCAAAATAGGTTAGTAAACAAGACCCTATAATCAACAATACGGCCTGTATTACTTCAGTCTGTATTACCGAATTCAGCCCACCAGGTATGGTATAGGCTGCAGCGGCAACTGCTAAACCAGTAATAATTAATGTTGACGAAACTTCAGGAAAGAGCAATTGCAACACGATTTTACCAACATAAAGTCCAGCTGCCGTATCTACTAAAACATTACCTACAATAGTGATAAATGAGAAATAATATTTAGATCGTTTATCATACCTGCGTTGTAAAAATTCAGGCATTGTATATACACCAGATTTCAAGTAAAATGGCAAGAAAAATATAGAAAAGAAAATCAATACAACAACTGCAAACCACTCATAGTTGTATACATTCACATTTGTTTGATAGGCATCTGATGCCAATCCAACGAGTGTTGAACTTGAGATATTTGCCGAAAACAATGCAATTCCAACGATGGGCCAGGTCATCGTACGTCCTCCTAAGAAATAATCTTCTGAACTACTTCGTTTTGATTTAGAAATCCCGTAAATAACAATTCCAACAAGATAAATGAGAATAACCGCAACGTCAATAGAAGATAATCCTTCCATAAAATTTGTAGTATTAATAAAAAGAAGGAAATTAAAATCAAATATTAATGAATTTAACCCCCGAAAACTGAGTCAATATACGCTTTTGCTATGAAAAATTGAGGATTACTCAATGATAAAACTAACGAAAACGATTTCGTTAAATCATGATTTCAGAAAATCAATATTTCGTTTTAGGCCCATAAATTTTGTGCGCTTTACGGCAGATTTTTTAAAAATTTCTTTGAACACATCTTCGGTTATTTCCTCCCAATCTCCTTTGGTATAATCTAGCAACCTTTGGTCTGCATTAAAAAGTGGTTCTCTATGGGATTGGCTAAATCTATTCCAGGGGCATACGTCCTGACATACATCACAGCCAAACATCCAATTGTCAAATTGCCCTTTTACATCATTTGGAATTGCTTCTTTAAGCTCTATAGTGTAATAACTAATACACTTACTACCATCAACGACATAGGGTTCAATAATTGCCTGTGTTGGACAAGCATCAATACAGGCAGTGCAACTTCCACAATGATCAGTAACCGGAGTATCATATTCTAGATTAAGGTCAATGATTAATTCGGCAATAAAATAAAAAGAACCTACTTTTTGGGTTAGGACATTACTGTGTTTTCCCATCCAACCCAAACCACATCGCACAGCCCAGGCCTTGTCCAATACCGGTGCACTATCTACAAACACCCGACCATTGACATCTCCTATTTTTTTGCGTAAGCAAAAAAGCAATTCTTTCAACTTGTCTTTTATCACAAAGTGATAATCAGTGCCATAGGCATATTTGGAAATTTTATAACTATCTGTGTGTTGTTGTTGTTTCGGATAATAATTGAGAAGTAGGGAGACCACACTTTTTGCTCCAGGAACAAGTACTGTAGGATCAAGACGTTTATCAAAGTGATTTTCCATATAGCTCATCTGCCCGTGCATCTCCTTCTTTAGCCAAGACTCCAGTCTCGGAGCTTCTTCTTCTAAAAATTGGGCTTTACTAATACCACAAGATAAAAACCCGAGGCGTTTTGCTTCTTCCTTTATAAAAGTGGTGTACTTGGCTTTGTTTTCAATCACATTCTAGCGTTTGCGAAACACTAAAATAGCATCTTTTGGTTTAAGTGTAATTAAAGGCCGAATGGCAATTGGAGTATCTTTACTATCTATAGTATACTTGTTAACCAAAGTAGTGATAGCCAAAATCATCTCAAACATGGCAAAATTGTTGCCTATGCACATTCTAGGCCCTGCACCAAAAGGATAGTAATGTCCACTATGACTTTTTGCCTCTTGTCCATAAAAACGCTCGGGTTTAAACGATTCTGGATCATCCCATAGCGCTTTATGTCTATGGATTTCATGAATGGAAAACAATAGATTGGAGCCTTTAGGAATATCAATTCCCTTATAGGAATCTGCTTCGTAATTTTCCCGATCAATAAAGTAAGCTGGAGGATACAAGCGCATACTTTCTTCAATAACTGCTTTAGTATAGGGACAGGCTTTTATAAAGTCCATACTATTGGTAGTATGTTCACTAGCCTGGACTGACTCCCTATATACGCCTTCCTGAACTTCTGGATGTTGTGCTAATAGTTGTGCAGTGAAGGTCAATGCATTTGAAGTGGTCTCGTGACCAGCTACAAATAGAATTAAAATCTCATCGATAAGGTGCGCCTCCTTCATCGGTTCTCCATTTTCATAGCGGGCAGCCAATAGCATATCCAACAAATCATCTTTTTCGGTTGTTGATGATCTCCTTTTTTGGACCAATTCAATTAATATTTTTCGGGCTTCTTCCACAAGATCAATGTGGTATTGGATATGACCTCTTAGTTTAAACCACCAACCTAAATAGGGTTGTCTTAACTCACGAACTAGCATATGTTGCGCCTGTTCGGTAATAAATTGCAAGCGGTCAATTTGTGCTTCTGGAACACCTCCAGAAAAAAGGGACTTCAATACCGTTTGGAAGGCTAGTTTATTGAAAATAGGAAAGCAGTCTATTGGTTGATCTGTAGTGATTTTTTGATACTCTGTATCAATGGCTTCCTGAACCGCCTGCATTATATTGGCGAGTTTCTTTTTATGAAATGCAGGTTGAATTAACCGTCGCTGTTTGCGCCAATGCTCTCCCTCTGCTGTAAGTAAACCAATCCCTACATACTTTGCCAGATCCTTGGTTTGGATAGTGGTCTTGGTATAATTCTTTTGGTTTTTTTGAAGTACATACTGTGCAAAACCAGAATCTCTAGAGAAAATTGGCTTGCCACCTAAACCTAAATTGAGAATAAAGGTATCCCCATACTTACTAAAATTCTTGTGATGAAATGGCAAAGGATTTTTTAGAATGCTTCTTGCGTTTAATAGAAACCTTCTAAAAAGAACTACTTTAAGATGTACTGGCTCTTGAAGTTCATTATCTAATTGCATAAAAGAACACAATTAAAATAGCCACAGAAACAAAAGGCCCAACAAAGGTGCTTACCAAAGTCTTGAGTACCCCTTTATCAAATAACCAAAAAATACGTGCGGTAATGACTTGCCCTGCTAGGGCAACTATGAGATATATGAGAAAGATTGGAATGTGATCAGGACGTAGCGCCCACTCAAAACTGTAATTACCTTCATCTATATAAAAGAGAAATGCAACTAGCAAGGCCGAAAACAAGATGAATCCAAGCACTTCTTTATTACTGACAAAATCTTGCTTCTGTGTATTCATAACTCCTTGTTTTAATTAAAATAAACCGCCTTGTGTACCTCCTTTTACACGCCCGAGATGTTTATAAGCGAGTTCGGTAACTTCCCTACCACGCGGGGTACGTAAAATAAACCCTTGTTGAATCAAGAAAGGTTCATATACTTCTTCAATAGTTTCAGCGCTATCTGATACGGCAGTAGCCAGTGTTGTTAAACCCACTGGACCACCTTTAAACTTATCGATTATGGTTTCTAATATCTTATTATCCATTTCATCCAAACCGTGTGCATCTACGTGCAAGGCTTCCAAACCATAACGGGCAATGGCAATATCTATTTTCCCGTCGCCTTTTATTTGTGCAAAATCCCGAACTCGTCGTAGTAAGGCATTGGCAATTCGTGGCGTTCCTCGGCTACGTCCAGCAATTTCTATAGCCGCTTCCATACTTATGGGAACATTAAGAATGCTAGCACTACGTTGCACAATAGTTGTCAGTAGCTCTGTACTGTAATATTGCAATCTGGATGCTATTCCAAAACGGGCGCGCATAGGTGCCGTAAGCAAACCCGAACGTGTTGTTGCTCCAACTAGAGTAAACGGATTGAGATCTATTTGTACGGTGCGGGCATTGGGACCTGTCTCTATCATTATATCAATGCGATAATCCTCCATTGCCGAATACAAATACTCTTCTACTATTGGACTCAATCTATGGATTTCGTCTATAAACAACACATCTCGATCTTCCAGGTTGGTCAATAATCCAGCTAGATCTCCCGGTTTATCTAGAACCGGCCCAGAAGTAACTTTGATATTAACCCCCAATTCATTTGCTAATATATTAGCTAATGTTGTTTTCCCTAACCCTGGTGGCCCATGAAATAAGGTATGATCTAAAGCCTCTCCTCTTAGGTTTGCGGCTTCAACGAAAACTTTAAGATTTTCTAGAACTTGATCCTGACCGGCAAAATCTTCAAAGGACAAAGGTCTTAGAGCCCTTTCAATGTCTTTCTCTTCGTTAGAAAATTGTTGATTTGTTGGGTCTAGGTTTTCGTTCATTGTCCTTCTGAAGAATACTTGTTACTTTTTCTAATATACTTAAATAACATAGCCAAACCCGCAGTAATATTAAATCCCAAAAAAAGGAGTCCAAAGATCAATAAATTTCTCCAATCTTGATTGAGCTCAGTAAATTCTAAAAGTTCGGAGAACAAAGCCAAAATCAAGTACATATTAGCCAATACAAACACGATTCCAATTACTAGACCTAAGGCAATTTTCTTATAAATAATTTGATAGGTCAATACTAATAGCAGAGTTATTGCTATAGGATTAATTGTGTTAGCCGTCAATGTCCAGTAGTAAATTGTAGCAGCTATTAGATACAACTCTGGGCCTAGGGCTATCATTTTTTTTTCTTTCATCAGTTATTGTATTAGCATATCAATACTAACGTTCCATTACAAATATAGGTATTGCGGATATAGTCTTTCTCGTAAGCATAAAAAAGAAATCCGCTCTAAAAAGAGCGGGTTCTTGTTATTTTTTAGTTCTTACTTGCGAAAGGAAATTACTCCATTCGGGGTAAGATTCCTGTCTTTGCGGGAATTTAATGATGCATTTCGTCTTCGTTGTCCTGCAACGGAATATGCTGTGGCACAAAATCCTGACCCGGGATCACGTAATCTGACTCGTCTTTATTTAATTTACTATAATCATATGCCCAGCGTTGTACATGAGGTATAGCACCATCCCAGTTTCCGTGAATATGTTTTACTTCGGCAGTCCACTCTAGCGTATTGGACTTCCAAGGGTTTTTAGGGCCTTTTTTACCAAAGAACATAGAACTTATAAAGTTATATAAGAACACTAGCTGCGCAGCTCCCGTAATTAGTGCAAAAATGGTAATGGCAACATTTACATCTGCCAAGTCATCAAAGTATGGGAAAGCGGTATTGGTATAATAACGTCTTGGCAAACCAGCCATACCTATGAAGTGCATGGGGAAGAATACTCCATAAGCTCCAATAACAGTTATCCAGAAATGTACATAGCCCAAATTCTTATTCATCAAACGACCTTCAAACATTTTAGGGAACCAATGATATACTCCAGCGAACAGTCCGTATAAAGCAGAAATACCCATTACCAAATGGAAGTGAGCTACTACAAAATACGTATCATGAACATTAATATCTAGTGCACTATCTCCTAGAATAATACCTGTAACACCACCACTAATAAAGGTAGACACCAAACCAATAGAAAAGAGCATAGCAGGGTTAAACTGCAAATTCCCTTTCCAAAGCGTCGTAATATAATTAAATGCTTTAACCGCTGAAGGTATCGCAATCAGAAGAGTCGTAAATGTAAATACTGATCCTAAGAAAGGATTCATCCCAGAGATGAACATATGGTGTCCCCATACAATGGTTGAAAGGAACGCAATCGCTAATATAGATGCGACCATAGCACGATATCCAAAAATAGGTTTTCGCGAATTGGTGGCTATAATTTCTGAGGTAATACCCAAAGCAGGTAGTAATACAATATATACCTCTGGATGCCCTAAGAACCAAAATAAATGTTCAAAAAGTACTGGTGAACCTCCTGTGTTATGCAATACTTCTCCGCCTATATAAATGTCTGATAAAAAGAAGGACGTACCAAAACTTCTATCCATTATAAGCAATAAAGCAGCTGAGAACAATACTGGGAATGAAATCACACCAATAACAGCAGTAATAAAAAATGCCCAAACAGTGAGTGGAAGTCTAGTCATAGACATTCCTTTAGTACGCAAATTAAGTACGGTAACAATGTAATTTAATGATCCAAGTAATGATGAAGCAATAAAGATTGCCATAGAAACTAACCATAAGGTCATCCCCATTCCTGAAGCCGGTATGCTATTAGGCAAGGCACTTAAGGGTGGATAGATAGTCCATCCTGCAGCTGCAGGGCCTGACTCTACAAATAGAGACAATACCATTATAATAGAGGACAAGAAGAACAACCAGTAAGAAATCATATTCAAGAAACCAGAGGCCATATCCCGTGCTCCTACTTGTAGTGGAATCAACAGGTTACTAAAAGTACCACTGAGTCCAGCGGTGAGTACAAAGAATACCATTATGGTACCGTGTATAGTAAT
>CAZDFA010000032.1:0-21293 GCA_964504555.1 uncultured Flavobacteriaceae bacterium
ATATAGATTCTCTTAGACATGCAAATTCTGATGCCCATGGGATTCGTGCGGCAGATGGTCCAGAAAATAGTTCTAGAGGCAATCAAGATTATGGCGAGTATGATGGCCCAGATGGAAATCAAGGGAGTTGGCAAGGAGATGTGGCTCGTGGTATTTTCTTTTTGGCACTGCGCTATAATGGTCTTGAAGTGGTACAAGGAAATCCTCCAAATTCTACTGTTGGAGGGCTTGGAGATTTGGATATTCTACTAGATTGGCACCGTAATGACCCACCAGATGATTATGAAATGAATAGGAACAATGTGGTCTTTACTTGGCAATTTAACAGAAATCCTTTTATCGATTTTCCAGATTTAGTAGAATTTGTTTATGGAGATCGGGTTGGAGAAGTATGGAATAATCCATCATTAAGTATTTCGGACAATAAAGGTCAAAAATCCCAACTTTTTCCTAATCCCGGGACAGGCATTTTTAGGGTTTTTGGAATCACAAATGCCAGCGTTACTATAATTGACCTTCAAGGCAACCGCTTACTGCGATTACGAGATGTGAGACCTTCAACGCTACTCGACATTACTCATCTTCCTTCAGGAATATATATTGCCAAGATAGAGCAAGGTGACCGGTTGGAACATATTAAGATTGTAAAGCAATAACTATCTTTGCTGGGCAAAATACCCTATTGCTCAATTTGAGAGGAAAGTCCGGACACTATAGGGCAGCATAATGGGTAACACCCATCCACCGAAAGGTGAGGACCAGTGCAACAGAAAGCAAGTACAGTTAGGCTGTAGTGAAATCAGGTAAACTCTATGCGGTGCAATGTCAAGTAGGCTCACAGTTAAGTACGGCTCGTGCGTTGTGAGCGGGTAGACAGCTAGAATAGTATAGTAATATGCTATCCAGATAAATAATAGGACCCGCCTATGGCGGATTACAGAATCCGGCTTATTGTTTTGCAACTAAAAAACGCCACTATGTGGCGTTTTTTGGTTTATTCTACCATGGTAGCCTTAAAAAAAGAAAATGCACTGCCTCCATATTTTCTAGTTTCTTGATAATATGGTGCATCATTGAGGACAGTATGTTTGCTGTGTTCTATAATTAGTAATCCTTCTGGGTTGAGGAGCTTATTATCAAAAACCCTTTCGCTAATTTTTACAAATTCAGATTGTGCTAAGTCATAAGGTGGATCGGCAAAAATAACATCATAGCTTCTCGACAGTCGCTCTAAAACTTTAAATACATCACTTTTTATGGTGGTAATATTAAATTCAAATTCTTTAGCTATTTTACTTATAAATTGGACACAAGCAAAATGACTGTCTACGGCCGTGATGTCCACAGTTCCGCGTGAAGCGAACTCGAAACTAATATTGCCCGTACCTGCAAATAGATCGAGTACTTGTAAATTAGTAAAGTAATAGGTGTTCCTTAAAATGTTGAAAAGAGCTTCTTTTGCCATGTCTGTAGTAGGGCGTACAGGCAATTTTTTTGGCGCTTTAATTCTTCTACCCTTATATTTTCCAGATATAATACGTATCAAGCCAATGTGCTTAAAAGATAATCTTCTTTTGGAATATTCTTGGTATCACCTTCTAGGATAGACACCTCTCTTATATAGGTGTAGGCTAGTTTATATAGATCACTCTCCTTAGTAATATGACCAGCCATTTCCATAAGTACATTCTCGGGGTCAAGATTTAATTGTTCTACTGTAAAGAGTAGGTAATAGATAAAATCTTCTTTGGTTATATAGTCAAAGCTATTTGCTAAAAGTAATTTCCCTTCTTTTAAAACCAAAATATCAAAACTACTCGAATAGATGTTAATCAGAATTTTTGGCGTTAAACCTGTGTAGGAAAGCACATGTTTATCTAGTATAACAGTAAGTGCATGCAGAAAGTCAAATGACCCATATTGGTCGAAGAAAAAATTATTGACACTTGTATAAGGGATATATACATTCACCAAATCCAATGCAGGCAGACTATCATAGGTCAAGAAATCTGTTTTGAGAAGTCGCGTGTTAAATTTTAGGTAATCTGCAAGATTATTCTCGTCAAATAAAGCACTTGGTACTAGAGTATACAAATTGTTGGCATAAACAACAGTAACTTGTTTGAAACTGCTTTTTAATTGAGTGTGTTCTTCATAGATACTGCCAATTTCCTCTATGAGCCTATTAGGACTTACTTTTTGTGAAAAAGCAATATGCTTATGGTCTAAAACTTCTTTTGAATGGAAATCTTGAATACAAAAAGAAAATCCATCCAAAAGAATTTGGATGGATAATTTTTTATCTGTTTGAGTAGTAGTTCTATTATTGGTCGTTTGCACCATAGCTTTTTGGCCAGTTACCGCTAGACTTGACCTGATCCATTGCTCCAACCACTAGATACTCGCCATTTACTTCGTCAATCGAAATTATCTGTTTTTCTTTAATTACATAATCTCTTTTTTGGTCATAAAGAAGTACATCTTTTGAAACTCTTACCTCAAAAACAGGAATCATAGAATTACTTTTTTCTATCTCACCGGCCTTCAATTCAAACTTATCTGAAATACCTTTTTCTTTTAACCCTTCTATTGGGATATTCATCATGGTTTTATAACGCCCTGTATCACCAAATAAGGAATCTTTAACAGATTCAAATCCTAAAGTGTCTACTACAACAATTTCTGTATAAGTATCTACTCCATATAATCTTGTTTGTTCTTTATCTAATATTGTTGAGTCTTTACGTTGGGTAATTGTAAATTCTGCAGTATCAATAAAACTAACTAAATCATCAAAATTATCAGCATAAGTCCCTGTGACTTGTTTATGAGCCAATTGAGAAACCCGTACGTCTCTTAATTTTGCAATAGCAGCCTTATACCGTTCTGTTTTTACTTCATTAAACTTTACTTCCCCATAAACAGCGTCAAATAGTAAATAACTTAAAACAGCGATAACGCCCCAGAGTAAAATTTGTAATAAAATTTTCATTAGCTAAATCTTTACTTTTTAAAAGTGATTAGAAGCAAATCTACAATTTTTTTTAATTGATTTTAGCAAAGAGAGCAATTTTTCCTTTACTATCTTTAGCCCTTGTTGACAAACATCTATGAAGCTAAATGCAGGGTCTTTTTACACCATTTTAAAAAAGGATTTTCCGCACACCCCTACATCTAAGCAAGATGAGCTTTTACGGTTGATATCCCATTTTATCTTTGATCTAGACAGTAATCATATTCTCTTGTTAAAAGGCTATGCAGGTACTGGTAAAACAACCATTGTTGGCACTTTAGTAAAGAATCTTTGGAAAGCCAAAATGTCTTCGGCATTGCTTGCGCCTACTGGAAGAGCGGCCAAAGTAATAGGTAACTACAGTAAGAAAGAAGCCTTTACAATTCATCGTAAAATTTACTACCCCAAAAAGCAAAAAAGTGGAGGCATACAATTTACACTCCAACAAAATAAGCATCGTAATTGTATTTTCATTGTTGATGAGGCTTCTATGATTTCAGACCGTGCCAATGAATCCAAACTTTTTGAAAATGGATCACTGCTTGATGATTTAATGCAGTTTGTGTATTCTGGTCATAATTGTAAACTAATATTAATAGGGGATAACGCCCAATTGCCACCTGTAAAATTAGATCTATCACCTGCTTTAGATAAAGATGTATTGGCACACAATTATTATAAAGAAGTTGAAACATTACTTCTAGATGAAGTTGTGCGCCAGGCTGCTCATAGTGGGATATTGTCAAACGCAACATCAGTTCGTCAGGCACTACAACAAGACAGTGATTATTTTTCATTTGACTTATCGGGTTATGCCGATATCATTAGACTTATGGATGGTCAAGAGATTATGGATGCTATTTCTGATGCGTATACGCAGGTAGGTCACGAAGAAACAGCAATAATTGTGCGATCCAATAAAAGAGCAAATCAATATAATGGTCAAATACGCAACCGTATTTTGTTTCAAGAAGAAGAGGTTTCGGCAGGAGATTTTCTTATGGTTGTCAAGAACAATTATTATTGGCTGGACGCCAAAAGTGAGGCAGGATTTATTGCCAATGGCGATATTGTACGCATTTTAGAAATTTATGCCATTAAAGAATTATACTCCTTCAGATTTGCCGAAGTAAAAATACAAATGGTGGATTATCCTTCTATGAAACCTTTTGAAACGGTCATACTGCTAGATGTTCTTACTATGGAAACCCCATCGCTACCTTATGAAGATAACAATAAATTATATCAGGAAGTTGCTAAAGATTATGTTGCCGAAAAAGCAAACTATAAGCGTTTTTTAAAGATTAAAAACAACAAATACTTCAACGCTTTACAGGTTAAATTTTCTTATGCGATGACCTGTCATAAATCTCAAGGTGGCCAGTGGGAGCGTGTATTTATAGAACAGCCTTATTTACCTGAAGGGATAAATAGAGATTATTTGCGCTGGTTATATACGGCCATGACTAGAGCCAAATCAAAATTATATCTTATTGGTTTCAAAGATGATATGTTTAGTTAACAGCTTTGTGAAAACTCATTATCTTTGATAGCTAAATTCGTTTTATGCTTTCGTGAAAGCATATAATTAAATACAGTATGCTCAAGATCATTGCCATGATACCAGCTCGATATGCCGCTTCTCGATTTCCGGGGAAGTTAATGCAAGACTTAGGGGGTAAACCTGTAATTGTGCGTACCTATGAAAACACATTAGCTACAGGACTTTTTGATGATGTGTATGTAGTAACTGATAGTGTAATTATTGAGGCTGCCATTATAGCTTGTGGAGGTAAAGTGATTATGAGCAAAGCTGAGCATCAGTGTGGCAGTGATCGCATTGCAGAGGCCGTTGTTGATTTAGATATTGACATTGTACTTAATGTTCAGGGAGATGAACCTTTTACTACAAAAGAAGATTTAATGCCCTTGCTTGAGGTTTTTGAACAAGAAGATGCTCAACGGATTGATCTTGCAAGCATTATGTTGCCAATTACAGACATTGAAACCATTAAAAATTCAAATAATGTAAAGGTAATTGTAGATTATCAGGATTATGCGCTTTACTTTTCTCGAGAGGCGTTGCCTTATGTGAGAGATGAACAAGCCGCATCTGTTTTTTATAAACACAAAGGGATTTATGCATTTAGGAAACAGGCCATTTTAGATTTTGCAAAATTACCAATGAGACCATTGGAAGCTGCCGAAAAAATTGAATGTATTCGATTTTTAGAGTATGGCAAAAAGATTAAAATGGTTCGATCTACAAAACCTTCTATTGGAATTGATACTCCAGAAGATCTCGCTAAAGCGAACGAATTACTTAACAAGTGGGATTAAGCAGTTTTATTTATCACAAAATTTTAGGATGGCAAACTTATGGAGATTTCTCCAAAGAGACAGTTAAAAAATGTGTAGTTATAGCGGTGCCACATACCAGTTGGCATGATTTCTATATGGGCTTGCTAGTAAGGCGTGTTCTTAAAACAAAGATTGGTTTTATCGCAAAAAAGGAACTGTTCAAATTTCCTTTCGGTTATTTTTTTAGGGCTTTAGGAGGTGCTCCTATAGACCGTACTTCAGGTCAAGATTCTGTTGTGGCAATTGCAAAAATATTTGAAACCAATGATGAATTTAGACTTACCCTTGCTCCAGAAGGAACACGTAAAAAAGTTGATAAATTAAAAACTGGTTTCTACTATATCGCTTTAAAAGCTGAAGTGCCCATAATAATGGTTGCTTTTGATTTTGGTAAGAAGCAGCATCGTATTTCTACCCCATTTTATCCTACTGGAAACGTAGCAGAAGATTTTAAGTCAATTCATGAATTTTTTAAGGGAGCCGTAGGGAAAATCCCTTCCTTAAGTTTTAATCCGGATTAATTAAGTTTTTTTGAGTTTGAGTTCTGGCTTCGCAGGCTCAGCCTCATTTGGAGTTTGCCCAGCTGATCCTCCAAAGAGTAATTCGGTACTTGAGTACGTTGTGCCAAAAGTTGCCACTGCAGAGTAAACTTGAGATAGTGCACTAGTTAATTGTTCGTTCGTTAGTGGGCTTAAAGGATGAATATAAGTAGACCATAAAATATCATTTGAAATAGAATATTTAACATCTAAAGCACTGTGAAAGTTGGCAGTCATGCAATCCAATAAAATATCTTCAGAAAGTGAAGAGGCCTCAACAATAGGCGCAATAATTCGCATGCGATCTGCTGTTGCATCTGTAAGCACCATCATTGGGACTTCATTATATAATAATTGCCATCTTCCGTTTTGTCCAGCAATGGAGTCTACTTGTTGCGTAAGTTGCTCTTCAAGTAAGGCATTATTCATCTGCGCTTGAAGTGATAAGGAGAATCCACATAGGATCAAAAAGAGGAAGGAAAATTTCATAAACTGTTATTTGTAATTAAGTCGATACGATTAGTTAAAGCTGACATTAGTCTTTTTCCAAATCCAAAAGATATAAATTCCCTTGAGATTTTCTTGATTTTTCCTCAGAAATATAAAGTGTATACTCATCTTTAAAGCAAATGGATTCTTTTTGAGAATAGTGGTTTAGCTTTATTTTTTGTATTGAACCACTGAAGAATTTATCACTATTGAAGTCCTTAAGTATCCAAACCTTATTGTAGCTTAATAATGCTATTTTTTTACTCGGTTGATGAATGGCAGCTCCTGTAATTTGGCAATCGCGAGGATCTTCACAAGGAACAAATGTATCTATCAACTCAGTTTGTTGATTACCTGGCAAAGCCGGAAGGCGATAGACTTTAACCAGCCCATCGAAATCTTTTGATCGATTACGAGAAAACAAATAAAAATGATTTTGAAAATAGATAAAAGCTTCAATATCAAAATTTAATTGCTTTTTGGAAGGAGGAAATTCATGTTGATCTTGTAGCTTGAAGTTTGTTGTTTCTAATGTATTTTCTGTTTTACCTGGTGGTATCCAATAAATCTTGAGATCCTTCCTTTTATTAGCATTGTTACCAAAATCACCTATAAAAATGGTGTCATTTTTATAGGCCAAGTCCTCCCAGTCCACATTGGTTATACCTTTTGGAAAATTCTTTTGAACTGTGGTGCTAGTAGTTAAATTCAAATTATGTAAAATAGGTTCATTTCCAGAATCATTGATAAGAAATAGATGATCTTTTTCACTTGCTAATGATATTCCGGAGCATTCGTTAATATGTTTTGGTAAAGAAAGAAGATATTCCAATTCGCCATAATCTTGTGAATTGGACTTACAGCTTATTATTAGAAAAGTTGAAATTATGATAAATCTGGATTGCAGCATGATTAAACCAAAAAAATGTATGGACTAAAAATACAACTTTATGACTACAGAGCTTTATGACTACACATCATTTTTTATTAAAAAAGACGTATGATTCAAGCCAATAAGAAAGATTATATTTGCTTTAGAAACGTTATTATTTAATGACAATCGATACTATCCATCAATTTGAAAAAGCAAAAATACTTGTTACGGGAGGCGCTGGGTTTATTGGTTCTAATTTATGTGAGTCTCTGTTGCAACAAGGAGCTCATGTTACTTGTTTAGATAATTTCTCTACGGGAAAAGAACAAAATATAGAAGGGTTTAAAGACCATCCTAATTTTATTCTTATTAATGGTGATATTAAGGATTTTGATACCTGCAAGAAATCAGTAAAAGGCAAAGAATTCGTACTACATCAGGCAGCTTTGGGTTCTGTACCACGATCAATAAAGGATCCTATTACAAGTAATGAAAACAATATAAGCGGTTTTTTAAATATGTTAGTTGCTTCTAAGGATGAAGGCATAAATAGATTTATATATGCTGCAAGTTCTTCAACCTATGGAGATTCGATTAGTTTGCCAAAGGAAGAGAGTAAAATAGGTAGCCCCCTATCACCTTATGCTATAACAAAGTATGTCAATGAGTTATATGCAGATGTGTTTCACAAAACGTATGGTTTGGACTGTATAGGATTACGGTATTTTAATGTTTTTGGTCGCAAGCAAGATCCCCAAGGCTCTTATGCTGCAGTGATACCTAAATTTATCAATCAGTTGATTAAGCATGAGTCTCCTACAATAAATGGAGATGGTAGCTTTTCTAGAGATTTTACCTATATAGACAATGTAGTTGAGGCTAACATTAAATCGATGTTATCAACCAATAATAAAAGCCTAAATACGGTGTATAATATTGCTTATGGAGAACGAACAACTTTAGATGAATTAATCATAATGTTGAAAGGTGTATTGGCTTCATATGATGCCAAAATTTTAACAATAGCTGTGAATTATGGTCCTGAAAGAGAAGGTGATGTGCCACATTCATTGGCTTCAATAAATAAGGCTAAGTCATTGCTTAACTATGATCCTAAATTTGATTTGAAGTCGGGCTTGGAAGCAGCAATTGATTGGTATTGGAATAATTTATAATAGTTTGTATACTTATAAAATTAAATGAGCAACGTTAAAATAGCAATTATTGGTTTAGGTTATGTAGGATTGCCATTGGCTCGGCTATTTGCCACCAAATATGCGGTAGTTGGTTTTGATATTAATGTAGACCGTATAGTAGAATTGAAAAATGGGAAGGATAGCACGCTCGAAATTTCTGATGAGCTCTTAAAGCAAGTAATAAAGGAGGAGAATACAGGAGAAAATGGTTTGTACTGCTCGGCTGATGTTACTGATTTAGAACCCTGTTCCATATATATTATTACCGTACCTACACCTGTAGATAAAAACAATAGGCCTGTACTTACGCCACTGTATAAAGCTAGTGAAACGGTAGGTTCTGTTTTGAAAAAAGGGGATATTGTGATTTATGAAAGCACGGTATATCCAGGAGCTACCGAAGAAGAGTGTGTTCCCGTTTTAGAAAAAGTAAGCGGTATTTCTTTTAATAAAGATTTTTATGTGGGTTATTCTCCAGAGCGAATAAATCCTGGAGATAAAGAACATACGGTTGAAAAAATTCTGAAAGTTACTTCGGGCAGCACACCAAAAATAGGCAAGAATATAGATGAGTTATATGCTTCGGTTATAACAGCGGGTACGCATCTTGCTCCTTCTATTAAAGTCGCAGAGGCAGCAAAAGTGATTGAAAACTCACAGCGCGATATCAATATTGCTTTTGTCAATGAGTTGGCCAAAATTTTTAATTTAATGGATATAGATACGCAGGCAGTTCTCGAGGCTGCTGGGACTAAGTGGAATTTTTTACCATTTAAACCAGGTCTTGTAGGTGGGCATTGTATTGGTGTAGACCCTTATTATTTGGCACAGAAAGCGCAAGAGTTGGGTTACCATCCTGAGATTATACTGTCTGGAAG
This sequence comes from uncultured Flavobacteriaceae bacterium, assembly GCA_964504555.1. GTDB lineage: Bacteria > Bacteroidota > Bacteroidia > Flavobacteriales > Flavobacteriaceae > Dokdonia. Next base: position 9,351 of record CAZDFA010000032.1, read on the forward strand.
AAGGCTTAATGATAGTATGGGGAGCTATGTCGCTTCAGAGGTCGTGAAACTTATGCTTAAAAATGATATTAAAGTTAATGACTCTAATATTCTAGTTTTGGGAATAACTTTTAAGGAAAATTGTCCAGATGTACGCAATACCAAAGTGGTAGATGTAGTTGCTCACCTTAAAGAATACGGAGCTATGGTAACTGTTTATGATCCTTGGGCTAATCCAGAAGAAGTGCAAGAAGAATATGGTTTTGTTACCATAGATAAGTTGCCAGATGGAAAGTATAATGCTATTGTATTGGCAGTGGCTCATAAAGAATTTTTAGAGGAAGATCTTTTACAATTAAAGGAGACCAATGGAGTTATTTATGATGTGAAAGGAGCTTTAGAAATAGCCGTAAACGGAAAATTATAATGAATATTCTAGTTACAGGCGGTGCGGGATTTATTGGGTCACATGTGATACGAAGACTTGTAAATAACTATCCCAACTACCATATTGTTAATTTAGATGCATTGACCTATGCTGGGAATCTAGAGAATCTAAAAGACATAGAGTCGGCGCCTAATTACCACTTCCAAAAAGCAGATATTACCAATAATAAGGAGATAGACAAGCTCTTTGCAATCTATAATTTTGATCGTGTTGTGCACCTAGCGGCAGAATCACACGTAGACAGATCTATTGTAGATCCATTATCCTTTGTGCATACTAATGTTTTAGGTACTTTAAACCTCCTTGAATCCTGTAAAAAATATTGGAAAGAAGAGAAGAACGATAAATTGTTCTATCATATAAGTACCGACGAAGTATATGGGTCTTTAGGAGAAGAAGGACTATTTTTAGAAACAAGTCCATATGATCCAAATTCTCCATATTCTGCATCAAAAGCGAGTTCAGACCATTTTGTGCGAGCCTATCATGAAACTTATGGATTACCAATTATCATATCCAATTGTTCTAATAACTACGGACCTAATCACTTTCCTGAAAAGCTAATACCGCTATGCATTAATAATATTATTAATAATAAACCATTGCCCATTTATGGCGATGGTAAGTATACAAGAGACTGGCTTTATGTTGTAGATCACGCGCACGCTATAGATACTATTTTACACCAAGGCGTTGTGAGTGAAACCTACAACATAGGAGGGTTCAACGAATGGACTAATATAGACTTGGTACATTTATTATGTGATTTGATGGATGTTAAGCTTTCGCGAAAAGCAAATTCTTCAAGAAGTTTGATTGAATTTGTAACAGACAGGCCTGGACATGATAAGCGTTACGCCATAAATGCAAATAAGATCAAGAATGAATTAGGGTGGAAACCATCGGTTACATTTGAAGAAGGTTTATCTTTAACCATAGATTGGTATCTTTCTAATAAGGATTGGCTCAAGAATGTGACTTCAGGAGCATATCAAGATTATTATAAAACAATGTATAGATCATGAAAGGCATTATTCTCGCAGGTGGTTCAGGCACACGCCTCTATCCACTCACAATTGCAGTAAGTAAACAAATGCTTCCTGTATATGACAAGCCTATGATTTATTATCCACTATCGGTATTAATGTTAGCAGGAATACGTGAGGTATTAATTATAACAACATCCCAGGATCAACATTTATTTAAAAAGTTATTAGGAGATGGAAGTGATTTGGGATGCTCTTTATCTTATGCTGCTCAGGAAGAACCCAATGGCCTTGCAGAAGCTTTTATTATAGGTGAAGAATTTATAGGTAATGATCAAGTATGCCTTGTTTTAGGAGATAACATTTTTTATGGAAATGGTTTAAGCAAAATTTTACAAAATAATACCAATCAAAAAGGGGCTACTATTTTTGCATACCCTGTTCGTGATCCAGAACGTTTTGGCGTTGTGACTTTTGATGAAAACCAAGTGGCGACTAGCATTGAAGAAAAGCCTGAGAGACCAAAATCACATTATGCGGTTCCTGGTTTGTACTTTTATGACAACAGTGTTGTAAAAATTGCTAAGACTATAAAGCCATCAGCTAGAGGAGAAAAGGAGATTACTGCAGTTAATCAAGAATTTTTGAAACAAGATTTATTGAAAGTGGCGGTGATGAGTCGAGGTATGACCTGGTTTGATACAGGTACGGTTGAGGCACTTGATGATGCGACAGAATTTATCAGGGTGATTCAAAGAAACCAGAGTAGGATGATTAGCTGTTTGGAGGAGATAGCTTATAAAATGGGTTGGATATCCTATGATCAATTAAAACAAAGTGCAGCAAAATATGGCAAAGGAGCCTATGCTAATTATATCAATGCATTATAATGGAAATACAGCAAACCTCCTTTAAAGACCTCACTATTTGTAACCCTAGGGTTTTTAAAGATGACCGTGGGTATTTCTATGAGTCATACAATGCAAAAATCTTTAGTGAGTTAACAGGACTTAATCCAGCTTTTGTACAAGACAATCAATCTAGATCGCAGTTTGGTGTACTTAGAGGCTTACATTTTCAGACTGGAGCATATGCACAGGCAAAATTAGTACGAGTGATAGAGGGTGAGGTTTTGGACGTCGTAGTAGACCTTCGTAAAAATGAACCCACTTTTGGACAATCCTTTTCTATTATACTCAATGATAAAAACAATACTCAGTTATTTATTCCAAGGGGTTTTGCTCACGGCTTCTTAACCTTAAGTGATAATGCTACTTTTTGTTATAAATGTGATAACTATTATAGTAGAGTACATGAAGCAGGTTTATATTTTAATGATCCAGCTTTAGATATTAATTGGCATTTAGAAACTCAAGATTTTATACTTTCAGAAAAAGATAAAAACAATCCACTGCTCAAGCAATTAGATACTTTTTTTTAATAATCTAAATGGAGGCTACTCAAATACGAATTGCAGTCACTGGTGCAAATGGACAACTAGGGCAATCCTTAAGACACATAATCAAGGAGTTTCAAGGTTTGAAAATCTTTTTTTTTAATAAAAAAGAGTTAGATATTACAAAAATTGAATCCATTGAAAAGGTTATCAACCAATGCCAACCAAATTTTATTATTAATACGGCAGCCTATACTCAAGTTGACAGGGCCGAAGAAGAAAAAGAAAAAGCTTTTTTAATTAATGAAAAAGGAGTAGTTAACCTTGTATCAATTTGTAATGCAAGAGATATTGGTTTAATACATATTTCTACCGATTATGTTTTTGATGGCAGTAAAGATCAACCCTATTTAGAAACCGATACAACAAACCCACAAGGAGTCTATGGTGCTTCTAAATTGGCAGGAGAACAAGCTATTGTACAAAGTCAATTAACCAAGTATTGGATTATTAGAACATCGTGGCTCTATAGTCCCTATGGTCATAATTTTCACAAAACCATGATACGTTTGGCTTATGAACGGGATGAATTATCGATAGTTAATGACCAGTTTGGTAGTCCAACTAATGCCCTTGATTTGGCATCAGTCATTTTCGAAATAATTCCTAAACTGGATAAAACAACTGCTGGCGTCTACCACTACAGTAATACGGGAGTTACTACTTGGTACACTTTCGCGAAAGCGATTTTTGAAAGTCGGAATATTGATATTAAAGTCAAGCCTATTCCTACAACTGCATTCCCTACCTTGGCAAAAAGGCCAAAATTTAGCGTTTTAAATGTTAATAAGTTGGAAAATACCTTTAGTTTAAATATCCAGGAGTGGGACGATAGTTTGAAAAATGCTATTAATAGTTTTATATAGTTGTTATAGATTATCAGACTAAATGGCTTATTGGTTTTTAGAATTTTGTATTAAATTAAGGTCATCAGAGGGTAGTTGGACATATTTCCCCTGCAGTTAATCGATTGGAATTGGAGTGTAGTACATGTGTAGATGAATAACAATGAATGAGTATATTTGCTGCAAATTAAGGCTCTTTGAGCATAATTAGGCTTAGAAAAACTATCATAGTGAGAATTAAATTTAAGATTCTATTAGTATTTTTCACAATCAATTGTTTTGTAATTCAGGCTCAAAACTTGCCTAATATTGGTTCAATATCAAATCTAAGTGATTCAGAACTTAAAGAGTATGTTGCCGCTGCTAGAGCGCAAGGTTATACTGTAGAACAAATCAAAACCTTGGCATCTGCTCAAGGAGTATCTCCAGCAGAAATTAGCCTATTTGAGGCTCGTATTCTTGGTCAAGGATTGAATAGCCCAGATACGGTAAATTCAAATAATGCCTTGAGTATAGCTCAAGACGACAATAATATTGCCAAAAATAACCCAAAAGTTATTATAGAAGAAAGTCCGCTTTTTGGTTATGATTTCTTCAATAATCCAAATATTTCATTTACGCCTAATCTTAATTTGGCGACACCAACAAACTACCAATTAGGGCCAGGGGATGAGCTAGTAATCAATCTTTGGGGTGCTGCAGAAAACACCTATGAAGTTGCTGTTGATAGAAATGGAGCCATTCGTATTCCTAGTATTGGACCTATATATATTAGCGGTTCAACCTTTGAGGTTGCTGAAGGAAAAATTAAAAGTGCTCTGCGAAGAATTTATGGAGGAATTACAGCACCTAAAAATAGCTCCTATCGGGTAAATGTTGATGTTGCCTTGATTAATGTGCGAACAGTTCAAGTAAATATTATTGGGCAAGTAAAGGCTCCTGGCACCTATAGCCTTAGTGGGCTTTCAACAGTTTTAAATGGCCTGTACGCGGCTGGTGGCCCCACTAGAGAGGGGACTTTTCGAAAAGTGAAGTTAATTAGAAATGGACAAGATCCAATTGTATTTGATATTTATAAATATCTTTTAGAAGGTAATCAAACAGGCAATACAACACTGCAAGATCAAGATATTATTATCGTTGATACATATACATCAAAAGTAACGGTATCAGGTGCATTAAAGCGCCCAGGGATTTATGAGATGTTACCGCAGGAGTCCTTGAATGATCTGATTAACTATGCTAGTGGTTTCAAATCCAATGCTTATCGTGATAATATTAAATTAGAACGTATAGAGGGGGATAGAAAGATTATAAAAGAAGTTAGCTTAGATGAATTTAGAAATTCGACATTAAGAGATGGAGATTTAATAAATGTGGACGCTATATTAGATGGATATGAGAATAAGCTTGAAATAGTCGGAGCAGTATATAGGCCTGGAAATTATGCTTTTACGGAAGGAGTTACTATTAAAGATCTTATTAGTAAAGCTTCTGGTATAAGACAATCGGCGAGTCTAGATAAAGGCATTATTATACGTTCTAAAGATGATGGTATTTCCAAAGAAGCCATTCCTTTTGTCCTTAGTGATATTATGTCAGGACAAGCTAATATGGTTCTAAAAAAAAATGATGTAGTACGCATTTTTGATACTAAAGCCTTTGCTTCTGAGACAAAGTTTTTTATTAGTGGAGCCGTTAACAATCCTGGAGATTTTCCCTACGTAGAAAATTTGACTGTTTCAGATTTGATTGTATTAGCTGGAGGTTTTTCTCTTGGAGCAGACAAAGGAGTTATAGATGTGTTTAGAAAGGTAATTGATAATAATTTTGAAACATTAAGTGAATCGTTCAAGGTGAATTTAAGTGATGAGAATGGGTCAGAGCCATTCTTATTACAGCCTAATGATCGTGTTGCTGTACGATCTCTCAAGGGTATTGCCGATAATAAAAGGGTGACTATACAAGGAGAGGTGAATTTCCCAGGTGCATATACTGTTTCTAAAAAGAATGAACGTATTTCTGATTTGGTATCAAGAGCAGGAGGATTATCTCCATATGCTTTTGTGAATGGTGGTGTTCTTATTAGACGGAATCCATACTTCAAAGAAAATGACCCGATAGATATTACCTTAGATAATAGTAATGTTAGTGGTGCTTCTAGGTTAAATAATCAGCAAGAATATAGCGTTGGTATTGATTTGCAAGAGATACTAGAGGATGGTTATAAATCTAAAAGTGACCTGATTTTAGAAGATGGAGATAAACTAATTATTCCATCCGTTCAGGAGACCATAAAAATAGAAGGACGGGTTATTCAACCATCTTTAGTTAAATTTGATAAAAATCTTACTCTTAGAGATTATATAGAAAAATCTGGGGGATTTGCTGACAGGGCACATCGAAGAAAAACCTATGTGATTTATCCAAACGGGGATATTGCAACAAGTAGTAATTTTCTTTTTTTTAGAAACTATCCTAAGATAAGAGCAGGAGCCATAGTCATTGTACCGACCAAGCCAGAGCCCAAGAATCGCATATCTCTTCAAGAAGGGGTGGGTATCTTATCAGGTATTGCGACTTTAGGATTACTTGTAGATCGAATTTTTAACTAAATTATGAAGGAAGATATAGCACTTCTTATAAGCTATTTAAAAGATTTTTTATCTTTTAGAAAACGAAATACTACTATACTACTAGTATTTCTAATATTTGGAATAGTTGCTGTTGTGTTCAACCCAAAAGTCTACCAATCAACTGTGAGCTTTGTCCCTCAACTTTCGGAGGATGCACAAATTGGAGGGGGGTTAAAAAGTATTGCCCAAGTAATTGGCTTAAATCTAGGAAAAAGAGATAATGAATCCACAGATTTACCGGTTTATCTGTATCCTAAAATTGTTAGTAGTTATTATTACCAACAACAATTATTTGAAACTCCGCTTCGGTTTTCAAAAAGTGATAGTCCCATAACCTTTAGAGAATATTACACTAACTTTTATAAGCCTTCTCTAGGTAAAAGAATAAGAAAGTACACTATAGGTTTACCGGGTTTAATATTAAAATCATTTAAAAAAGAAAAAAATCAATCCAACACTAAAATTGATTCACTAAGTTATTATACTAAAGATGATATAAAGCTTCAGGAAAGATTGCTTGAATCATTAGCTTTTTCTGTTGATGAAAGTGATGGCTCATTATCTATTAAGAGCACTATGCCTGAAGCTGTACCAGCAGCTCAAATGGCAGAGAGTGCTAGACTTTTGTTACAAGAGGCAATTTTAGATTATAGATTGAGTAAGGCAAAAGAAAAACTTGGTTTTATTGAAGAACAACATACTCTTAAAAAAGAAGAATTTTTAAAAGCTCAAGGGGCTTTGGCATCTTATATTGACCGTAATGCTTTTAATAACACTGCGCGGTCTCAAATACAAAGGCAGAAATTAGAATCAGAATTTAATTTGGCAAGTAGTATTTATAGGGAATTGGAACAACAGAAGTTATCTCAAAGTATAAAAATACAAGAGGATACCCCACTATTTACAGTTTTAAATCCAGCAATAGTTCCACTTAAGGCAAATGAATCAAGTGCCATAATAACAATTTTCAAATATCTAATTTTTGGCTTCTTTTTTGCCGCTCTTGTTTTTGCCGTCAAAAAAGTTCTGATGGGTTTGAAAGTTATTTGGCTAAAATCCTAACTCAAAAAACAATTGAAATCACTACTTATTACCGCCATATCAGCTGCCATTAGTGCTGGTAAAGAAATTATGAATATCTATGAATCAGATGATTTTGAAGTCAAATTAAAGTCAGATGATTCTCCTTTAACCATTGCGGATAAAGCTGCCAATGATATTATAGTAAGCTATCTATTAGAGACAGAAATCCCTATTATTAGTGAAGAAAATAAACAGCTTCCTTTTAACGTACGTTCTTCTTGGGATCAATGTTGGATTGTTGATCCTTTAGATGGTACAAAAGAGTTTATAAAACGTAATGGCGAGTTTACTGTAAACATTGCGTTAATAGAAAAAGGCAAACCAAGACTTGGAGTAATATATATACCGGCACAACAAAAGGTATATTTTACTGGCGAAAAAAGCTATAAATCTTTTAGTCTCGTATTGTCAAAGCTTGATCAAAATCCTGACTATATTTTAGATAATGCTGTACAGATAAGACCATCTTCAGATCCTAATGTCTTAAGAGTTGTAGGTAGTCGTTCTCACTTAAACGAGGACACAAAGTCCTTTATAGATAATTTAAAAACTAGTAAAACAATTCAAGTTGTTTCCTCGGGCAGTTCATTAAAATTTTGCCTTGTAGCTGAAGGAAAAGCAGACATATATCCAAGGTTTGCTCCAACTATGGAATGGGATACAGCGGCGGGACAAGCCATATGTGAAGCAGCTGGTGTTTCTGTTATAAATCAGGAAACAGGGAAAAGCTTACGTTACAATAGAGAAGATTTGTTAAACCCTTATTTTTTGGTAAACAATAACTTACAAGTTATTTAATGCTTTGTAATGGAGTATCATAAAGAATCACACTATAGAAGCCTACTTAAAGGTATTTCTTGGCGAATAATAGCTACAGCAGATACAATTTTAGTTGTTCTTTTTATTACCTGCTTACTAGGTGATTGTAGTATTGAACATGCGGTGAAAATAGGATTCTTAGAATTTCTAATAAAATTTGGGATCTATTACGCCCACGAACGAATATGGCAAGAAAGGTTGGTAGGTAAAAACATCACCAAAAAAACCACATTGTTTAAGTCAATTACTTGGCGAATTGTAGCGACTTTCACCACTTTTTTAATTTCTGGTGCAGTTTTAAATGCTTTTAATGAGGTTGCCTTATTTGTAACACTCACTGAGTTAATTACTAAATTTGTCTTATATTATTTACATGAAAGAATGTGGCTTAAATTACCATTGGGTAAAATCAGAAATTATATTTTTAAAATTATAGGTAGGTGATGCAAGAAAATGTAGTTAAGCATAATTTTTCTATAGGTAAAAATGACCGCGTACAGTTAAAAAGACATGCAGCATTTGTACTTTGGTTTACTGGATTATCTGGTTCTGGAAAATCAACTATAGCAGATGCGGTCGAAGTAGCTCTTAATTCTAAAGGGATACATACTTATACGCTTGATGGGGATAACATTAGAAAAGGATTGAATAGGAACTTGACTTTTTCTCCTGAAGATCGAAAAGAGAATATTAGGCGAATAGCAGAAGTAGCTAGCCTTATGATTGATGCTGGATTGGTAGTTTTAGCTTCATTTGTTTCTCCTTATCAAAAAGATAGAACTCTTGTTCAGGAAATACTAGGCACGTCTAATTTTCTAGAGATATATGTTAATACAAGCCTTGAAGAATGCGAACGAAGAGATGTGAAAGGTCTTTATAAAAAAGCAAGAGCAGGAGAGATAAAAGATTTTACAGGTATTAGTGCTCCTTATGAAGCTCCACAAAACCCATTTATAGAAATTGACACCTTAAAAACAAGCATCTTTGAGGCTGTTGAAATGATAACAAATAAAATAGAGACTAAACTTAAAATTGAAGAATGAGTAAGTATTATTTAAATTACTTAGATGAACTAGAATCTGAAGCAATTTACATCTTAAGAGAAGTGTGGGCACAGTTTCAAAATCCAGTAATCTTGTTTTCTGGCGGTAAGGACTCTATTTTGGTTACGCATCTTGCTAAGAAAGCTTTTTATCCTAGTAAAATTCCGTTTCCATTGATGCATGTAGATACAGGTCATAACTTTCCTGAAACCATAAAATTTAGAAATGATCTCGTTAATGAGCTAGGAGTAAAATTAATAGTTGGTTCGGTACAGGAATCAATAGACCAAGGAAGAGTTGCTGAAGAACGAGGTAAGCATGCTACGCGCAATGCGCTGCAGATCACAACGTTATTAGATGTTATAGAGTCTAATAATGTTGATTGCGCAATTGGCGGTGGTAGACGGGATGAAGAAAAAGCTCGAGCTAAAGAAAGATTCTTTTCGCATAGGGATGATTTTGGGCAATGGGATCCAAAAAATCAACGACCTGAGCTCTGGAATATACTAAATGGAAAGCATTTTGAAGGAGAACATTTTAGGGCTTTCCCTATAAGTAACTGGACAGAGATGGATGTTTGGAATTATATTTTAAAAGAGAATATTAGCATACCTTCATTGTATTATGCACATCAACGTGATGTAGTGTGGCGAAGTGATTCTTGGATTCCAGTCTCAGAATTTCTGCAATTGGAAGAAGGGGAGCAAGTACAAAGTAAGAAAATACGTTTTAGAACATTAGGAGATATCACAATTACTGGAGGTATAGAGTCAGATGCAGATACACTTGAGAAAATCGCTCAAGAAGTTTCGGCAATGAAGCAAACTGAACGTGGTAATAGAAGTGACGATAAGCGAAGTGAAACGGCTATGGAAGACCGAAAACGACAGGGTTATTTTTAATTTTCACCAAGCAAACAAGAAAAAACATGCAATTAGATACAAATCAATTATTACGTTTTACAACTGCAGGTAGTGTAGATGATGGTAAGAGTACTTTAATAGGAAGACTTTTATATGATTCTAAATCAATATTTGAAGATCAACTAGATGCTGTAAAAAACACAAGTGAACGCAAAGGTCATGAAGGGGTAGACTTGGCGTTATTTACAGATGGACTAAAGGATGAAAGAGAACAAGGTATTACTATAGATGTGGCCTATAGATATTTTACCACTCCGAAACGTAAATTTATTATAGCAGATACACCAGGACATATTCAGTATACAAGAAATATGGTAACAGGTGCATCAACAGCTAATGCCGCACTCATATTGATAGACGCTAGAAATGGGGTTATAGAGCAAACCAAACGACACGCTTTTATAGCTTCTTTGTTACAAATTCCACATATTATAGTTTGTGTTAACAAGATGGATCTTGTGGATTATGGAGAAGAGGTATATGAAAAGATTATCTCACAATTTGAGGAATTTTCTTCAAAATTATATGTAAAAGATGTACGCTTTTTACCAATAAGTGCGCTCAATGGAGATAATGTGGTAAATAGATCTAGCAATATGTCTTGGTACAAAGGAGCTCCCTTGTTGCATACCTTAGAGCATATGCATATAAGTAGTGATATTAATAAGATAGATGCCCGTTTTCCAGTGCAAACCGTATTAAGGCCTCAGCGAGAAGGCTTTATTGATTATAGAGGATATGCAGGTCGTGTTGCTAGTGGAATATTGAGACCAGGAGACAATATTACAGTTTTGCCATCTGGCTTTACATCTTCAATTGATACTATTGATACAATAGATGGCTCTTTAAAAGAAGCATATGCACCTATGTCAGTATCTATTACATTAAAGGATGATATTGACGTTTGTCGTGGTGATATGATTGTGAAGACTAATAATATGCCTGAACCTAAGCAAGAATTTGACGCGATGATCTGCTGGTTAGGTAACAATGCTGCTCAATCAAGCACAAAATATACCATTTTGCATACTGCCAATGAGCAAAAAGCAATGATCAAGGATATCGTTTATAAAATTGATATCAATACTTATGACAGAAATCAAGGCGATAAATCACTGGCCATGAATGATATTGCTCGTATAAAAGTTAGAACAACAAGACCATTAATGATAGATGAGTATCGTGATAACCGGGTGACGGGTAGTTTTATATTAATAGATCCAGCAAGTCATAATACCGTAGCAGCTGGTATGATAATCTAACATTTGTGCATTTAATATATAATGCATCGACATTGAAAATCTACTCATGATTTCTCACAAGCACAAATGTATTTTTGTTCACATACCCAAGGCGGCAGGCTCAAGTATTGAACAGATTTTCATAAAAGATTTAAATTGGAATAAAGCAAAAGCAAGAGTGCCTTTTGGATTGTTAATAAATCCTAACAAGCATGAAGGGCCACATAGATTGTCTCATTTAACAGCGAAGGACTACACAAGCGGATACTATGTTTCAGAAGAAATTTTTGATAACTACTTCACTTTTGGTTGGGTTCGCAATCCCTATAATAGGATTTTTTCGTTTTATAAATACTTTTGCTACAACTACTTTGTGAGTTTTGAAACATTTGTATTGCAGTACCTTAAAAGTAATTTGCATAATAATTATACAAATTATTTTTATAAGCCAATGCACGAATATTTATACATAGACGATGTATTG
>CAZDFA010000033.1:0-21126 GCA_964504555.1 uncultured Flavobacteriaceae bacterium
AAAACAGAATCCTACACTTAAGAAAGCGGGAATATAAGGCGCAACTATTCTGACAAAATTAGTTAACTTCATCTAACTGATTTACAGCAAGTTGGGTTTGTCTCTAATCGAGAGAACCTTGCAAATAAACAACTTTATTAACAAATAACAATATTTTTTGTAGGAATAATAAAGCTATTTCTTATAGTGATTCTCATTATCATCGATATAATACAGAATATATAGCTTAAATACATTATTTAATGATATAATGTAAGGTGATAATGATGCCACTTAATTATTGATGTATAAAGGAAAAGTTCTGGCAACAAACAATGGCAGCTGTTTCTGTGCGTAGTCTATATGTGCCGAGACTTAAAGCATTAAACCCCTGTTTGAATGCTTTAGCGATTTCGTCTTCTGAGAAATCTCCTTCAGGTCCAATTAATACGGTATATCTTTTTTTTAGAGGCAACTCGCTAATCTTTATTTTCGGTGTGTCAAGGCAATGAGCGATATACAAGTTGGACTTGTTTGTTTGATTAGCTATAAAGTCATTGTAGGTACAAAGCTTATTTAATTTGGGTAAATAATATCGCAAAGATTGCTTCATTGCACTTTGTACTAATTTTTCAAAACGTTCGCGCTTAATTACTTTGCGTTCACTATGGTCGCATAGGATAGGTGTTATCTCATTTATGCCTATTTCTGTAGCTTTTTCTAAGAACCACTCGAACCTATCATTCAACTTTGTAGGGGCAATTGCGAGATGCAGTTGATAAAGTGAAGGATCCTGTTTTTGCTTTGATCTTAATTCTATTGTACAAGTACTATTGCTGGCATCAACAATTTGGGACGTATAGCCAGAACCTTTTCCATCAGTAACTAATACGGTGTCACCTACCTTTTTACGCAACACACGAACAATATGTTTGCTTTCTTCCTTAGGAAATGTAAATATAGATTGGCTACCGTCAATATTGGGATTGTAAAATAATTGCATAGTTAAAAACTCAAACGAGATTGTGCTATTGTAGGATTGTGCACATACGTATCTTTAATGTCTAGGTTTTGATATTTGAGATAACCAACAATCCCAATCATAGCCGCATTGTCTGTGGTATATTCAAACTTGGGTAGAAAGGTCTCCCAACCAAAGTCCTGCTCTGCCTGTTTTAGTGCTATGCGAATTCCACTATTTGCAGAAACGCCACCACCGATAGCAATTCGTTTTATTCCTGTTTGATGCACAGTTTTTTTTAATTTTTGCATTACTATTTCAACAATTGTATACTGTATAGATGCGCAGATATTGGCTAGATTTTTTTCTATAAAATTAGGCTGAACCTTTTGATTTTTTTGAACAAAATATAAAATCTGAGTTTTGAGACCGCTAAAACTAAAATCAAGATTTGCAACTTTTGGAATAGTAAATGAATACGATAATGGATCCCCTAGCTTTGCCCATTTGTCAATAAGCACACCACCAGGATAAGATAGGCCAAGTAACTTCGCACTTTTGTCAAAAGCTTCGCCAATGGCGTCATCAAGGGTTGTACCCAAGATTTGCATATCAAAAAAATCGTTTACTTGAAGAATTTGCGTATGGCCTCCAGATATAGTCAATCCAATGAATGGGAATGCCGGTTTTTTATACTCCTTTTCATCAATAAAATGTGCCAGAATGTGAGCTTGCATATGGTTTACATCAATAAGAGGAATATCCAATCCAATGGCTAATGACTTTGCAAATGAGGTGCCTACTAAAAGAGAGCCTAGCAACCCTGGGCCACTGGTAAAAGCTATGGCACTTAGGTCTTTTTTATCGATATTTGCTTGATGCAAAGCAGCAGTAACAACAGGAACAATATGTTGTTGGTGTGCTCTAGATGCTAATTCGGGAACCACGCCACCATATTGCTTGTGTATTTCTTGATTTGCAACAACATTGGCAAGTACTTTGTCGTTTTCTAAAACAGCAGCTGCAGTATCGTCACAAGAAGATTCAATGGCTAATATGTAGCACTTTTTGGTTTGCATATCGTAAAAGGCACAAAAATTGTTGAAGCAAAGTTAATAGATTAACTAGTATTAAGAAATTTAAGAAAATAGCATTACGATTATTACTTACGCTTTTTGTGGTGTTTGTTTTACTGTTTCTTGTTTTCTCTATACCAGCTGTACAAACTAAGGCAGGTAAGTATATTACCAATAGAATCAATACTAAATACAATATCTCTATACAAGTAGAAAAACTTGGCCTGCGATGGAATGGGGATCTTAATCTTAAAGATGTACTAATTAAAGATCATCAGGAAGATACACTTATCTACGTGCGCATACTTTCCTCTAGTATTCTTAATGCTACTAAAGCAATAAAAGGAAATCTAGAATTAGGCAAAGTTCGAATGAAGGATCCTAAATTTTATTTCACTATTTATAAAGATGAAAAGGATGCCAATATCACGGTTTTTGCAAAAAAGTTTATTCCTGAACAACCAGAACCCCAAAAAGAGCCTTTCCATTTTATTTCTGATCGTGTGACCCTAGAAGATGGTGCATTCAGGTATTTGGACTACAATATTGAAAACCCAGAGATTCTTAACTATACCCAAATCAATTCTGGATTAGATGATTTTGAAATTACAGGAAGCCATGTTGAAATACTAATAGATAGACTGGCGTTTAACTCTACTCAGGGGTATCAGATTGATGAAATTTCTGGAGCTTTTATTTATGGTTCTGAACATATGGAGTTGGACAATATGATCCTAAAAACGCATTATTCTCATATTGAAGGTACCATACTTATAGATTCTCCTGAGGGTATGAGTGATTTCGCAAATGCTGTTCAACTTAATATGGCATTGACACAAGCGTCTATTTCGACTTCAGATATTTATCCCTTTTACAAGGACATTACCAAGGATAAGATTATTAATTTACAGGGGAATTTTACAGGGACATTAAATGATTTGAGTAGCGATAATTTGAGACTGCACGGACTAAATAGCACTAGTATTAGAGGTCCAGTTAGATTCAAGCAATTGCTTAATCCTAGTAAATTGATTATTGAAGCCCAAAATGCACGTATACAAACTTCATATTTTGATTTAAAAAGTCTTTTACCTAAACCACTACAAAGTCTTCCTCAACGATTTTCAAAATTAGGTATAACTCGTTTTGATGGCACAACAGCAATAACGCCTAACACCGTTTTGGCAAAAGGATTGTTTGATACCAATTTAGGCAGTGTAGATGTAGATATTGATCTATTAAATCCGCAAGACATTAGCAATGCCACCTATTCAGGCAATGTTAAGTTTGATAATTTTGACTTGGGAACCCTCATTGATAACCCGAAAGTTGGTACCACGTCTTTGGATGTAAATGTAAATGGTAAAGGGTTTATTCAAGAATATCTAGATACCCAACTTACAGGTAATATTGAGCAAATATCTTTTAATGGATATGATTATAGCAATATTACGATTTTTGGAGACTTAAGGACTCCTGTTTTTAATGGAGAATTATTTATTGACGACCCTAATTTGGAAATGGAGGTTGTTGGACTTATAGATGTTACCAAACAACAAAACACCTATGATATCACCGCAGCAATCACCAAGGCAGATTTACACAAATTACAGTTGGTAAAAGATTCTACTGCCATACTAAAAGGCAATATAGATATGGATATGACGGGATCTGGTATTGAAGATGCCTTCGGAGAACTTACCTTTAAAAACACCAGTTACAAGAATAAATATGATACTTACTTCTTTAAAGATTTTACTGTCGCCTCTAGTTTTGATAAGGATCTTCTTCGGACTATAGCCGTAAACTCAGAAGATATTGTAGAAGGCAATCTTAGCGGGAAATTTAAATTTAATGAAGTAATTCCTTTGTTTAGAAATGCTATAGGCAGTTTATATACCAATTACCAGTCTGAAGTCCTTACTGAAAATCAGTTTATGGATTTTGATTTTACGGTAAATAATAAGATAGTCGAAGTATTTGTTCCAGATCTTCATTTAGATCCTGAAACGCGCGTATACGGGAAGGTAAACGCAGACGAATCTAACTTTAAGCTAACTTTCAAATCTCCAGGTATACAAGCCTATGGTTCGCAAGCAAAAGCTGTTGAAGTAGTAATTGATAATAAAAACCCGCTTTTTAACACCTTCGTTGGTATAGATAGTATAAATACCAGGTATTATAACGTAGCTGACTTGAACTTGATTAATGTAACTTTAAAGGATACCTTGTTTATGACTACCGAATTTAAAGGAGGAAAGTCCTTTAAAGACAATTACGATCTAGCCTTTTACCACACTATAAATACAGAAGGTAAATCAGTTTTGGGCTTTAAGAAATCTAGCATTTTATTTAAAGAAAATGAATGGCTGATTAATAAAGAAAATAACTTTTTGAATAGTCTGGTATTTGACAATAATTTTAAAAATCTCTTTATTAATACTATAGCCCTAAATTATAAAGATGAAGAAATAGCCATATCTGGTGAGCTAAGAGAAAAGTCATATAAAGATGTGAAAGCAGAGTTTGTGAACGTAGATATGACTAAGTTCTTAGATGAAATAGAAAATCTCGATCTCTCAGGTACTATAGATGGTGATGTGGCATTATTACAAAAAGGAGGAGTCTATTATCCCAGTTCTACTTTATCGGTTAATCAACTCACAGTCAACCAAGCTCTATTAGGAGATCTTGATTTAAACATCACTGGGGATAACTCATTAGCTTCTTATGTGATAGATTCTAAATTGGTAAAAAATGATGTGAGACATATTGATGCACAGGGTACTATTACCATAGGTAAGAATGAACCCAAAATTGATCTTGATGTAGCCTTAAATAAGTTTGATGTAAGGCCTTTTAGTCCTTTGGGAGGAGAGGTAATAACCAATATTCGTGGTTTAGTCAATGGCAATGCCGCGATATCAGGTAGCTATCAAAGCCCAGACATTGATGGAGAATTAAAACTTGCAAACGGTGGTTTTACCATTCCGTACCTTAATGTCAATTATACTACGGGTGAAGAGGCTACAATAGCTTTAAACAAGCAAGAGTTTATATTTAAAACGGTATTCCTAGAAGACCCTAAATACCAAACCTTGGGTATTTTGAATGGGAATATAGCACATCGTTCCTTTAGTGATTGGGAGCTTGGACTGGATATTTTAATACCCGATAAATTCCTAGTGTTGGATACAGAAGAAGATGAGGAATCTCTCTATTATGGTACTGCATTTGTTAGTGGTGAAGCGGCCATAACTGGATCAACTGATGAATTGGTAATTGATGTTATTGCTGAAACCGAAGAAGGAACTGTCTTTAATATTCCTATAGATGATGCAGAGTCTATTGGAGACAATTCATTTATTCATTTTTTGACCCCAGAAGAAAAAGCAGCCAGAATCAAGGGTAAGGTTTTACAAGCAAAGGAAGTAAAGGGGTTATCACTAAATTTTGATCTTGATGTAGATCAAGATGCCGAAATAGAAATAGTGGTTGATAAAACAAATGGAAGTACATTAAAAGGGCGTGGTGCGGGTAACCTCTTGATAGAAATAAACACCAACGGAAAGTTTAATATGTGGGGTGATTTTGTGGTGTACGAAGGGGGGTTTAATTTTCGATATGCAGGTTTAGTACAAAAGAAATTTAATATAGTTACCGACCCTTTGGGAGATATACGCTGGGATGGTAATCCATTCAAAGCCTTATTAGATATTAGTGCTGCATACCGGGCAGAAGCAAACCCTTCTGTGCTGCTAGAAAATCCATCTATAAATAGAAAAATACCAGTTGATGTTATTATAAATCTAAAAGGTGAGCTTATTCAACCGGATATTACTTTTAATTTAGAATACCCCAACACAAGTAGTACCGTTGCTGCCGAATTAGATTTTCGTTTAAGCGATCGTACATCAAGGGAGCGAAATGCCATTTCTCTAGTATCCCAAAATACCTTTATAAATGAAACTTCTATTTCTGCGGCTGGCGCGGTAAATAATGTTCTAGAATCAGGAACATCTATCTTGAATTCTGTACTTTTTAATAATAATGATGGTGTTTTTGATGTTGGCTTAGATTTGGTGCAAGCTGACAGAACTCCAGATGCACAAGCGTCAGGGCGTGTCGGTTTTACCTTATCTACCCAAATAACCAATAGAGTTTTGATTAATGGTAAAGTAGGAGTGCCTACTGGAGGCCTTAGTGAATCAGTTATTGTTGGCGATGTTGAAGTAGACTTTTTACTAAATCAAGATGGTAGTCTTCGAGCAAAAGTTTTTAGTAGACAAACTGATGTACAGTTTATTGGAGAGACGGAAGGTTACACTCAGGGTGCTGGTTTATCGTATGCTGTTGATTTCAATTCCTTTAAAGAATTAATCGCAAAATTATTTAAAGGCAAGAAAAAAGAAGTAGCTGAAGAGCTGAAAAAAATAGAAGACCAAGCAAAGGATTTAGATGATGATGGAGTTACTTTTAAGCAAGACTAGAGTTCCTGTTTAAATTGCTAGATTGAAAAAAAACCTACGTTGTACATCTTCAAAATTCCACATTCTTAATTTTTTATATTCAATTTTACGAAAAGTTGTCAAACGAAAACGTTTGAAATTGGAAATTGTGTTAAAATGCTGCATATTCCTCATTTTATCTAAGGTTTCTTTTCTAAATTTAATTTTTATTTGCATTCTAAAATGTCAAATTCTATTCATAAAATAGCTGTTCTTACATCGGGAGGGGATTCCCCAGGAATGAATGCCGCTATTCGATCTGTAGTGCGATGCTGTGCTTATCACGGTAAAGAGTGTGTTGGTGTATATCGAGGTTATGAAGGATTGATAGAAGGAGATTTTAAGTCTTTAAATGCCCGTAGTGTTAAGGGTATTATTAATAAAGGTGGGACTTTTCTTAAGTCTGCAAGATCAAAAGCTTTTAGAACCAAAGAAGGGAGACAAAAAGCCTGTGATAATTTAAATAGCAATGGTATAGATGCTATTGTTTTAATTGGTGGAGATGGCACCTTTACAGGAGGTCTTATTTTTAATAAAGAACACAACTTTCCAGTTTTAGGTATTCCAGGGACAATTGACAATGATATTAGTGGTACAGATCGAACACTGGGTTATGATACAGCTTTAAATACAGCAGTAGAGGCAATTGATAAAATAAGAGATACTGCAAGTTCACATAATCGACTATTTTTTATCGAAGTGATGGGTAGAGATGTAGGTCATATTGCTTTAAATGCAGGTGTTGGAGCAGGTGCAGAAGAAATTCTCATCCCAGAAGAAGATATGGGATTAGATCGTTTGTTGGAATCTCTTGAGCGAAGTAAGAAGAGCGGCAAAACCTCGAGTATTGTTGTGGTTGCTGAAGGAGATAAAATTGGTAAAAATGTTTTTGAACTAAAAGACTATGTAGATGCTAATCTTGATGAATACGATGTTCGGGTCTCTGTTTTAGGCCATATGCAACGTGGTGGGGCACCTACTTGCTATGATCGCGTTTTGGCGAGTAGAATGGGTGTAAAAGCAGTAGAGTCACTCTTAGAAGGAAAAAGTAATTATATGGTAGGAAGCATTCACGACAAAATGGAGTTGCTACCCCTAGAAAAAGCAATTAAAGGACATTCAAAAATTAATAAAGAACTGATACGTGTGTCAGAAATAATGACCACATAATAAAACAACTATGGCAAATTTAAAATTAGCAATTAATGGTTTTGGTCGTATTGGCCGTATCGTATTTAGAGCAACGGTAAAAAGAGATAACGTGGATGTTGTTGCTATAAATGATTTACTGGATGTAGAACATCTGGCATATTTATTAAAGTATGACTCTGTTCATGGACGTTTTGATGGAGATATTGAAGTAAAAGATGGTAACCTAGTTGTTGATGGTAAAACAATCAGAGTTACTGCAGAACGCGATCCTAAAAACCTGAAGTGGGACGCTGTAGGCGCAGAGGTGGTTGCTGAGTGTACTGGAATTTTTACCACCATGGATACTGCACAGTATCATATAGATGCGGGAGCTAAAAAAGTAGTGATATCTGCACCATCAAAAGATGCGCCTATGTTTGTTATGGGAGTGAATGATAGAGAACTTACGCCGGCACACACAATTGTTTCTAATGCCAGCTGTACTACAAACTGTTTGGCACCTATTGCCAAAATTGTCAATGATAATTGGGGGTTAGAAGAAGGTTTAATGACTACGGTTCACGCAGCTACAGCTACGCAACTTACTGTAGATGGACCGTCAAGAAAAAATTACCGATTGGGACGCGCGTCTATTAATAATATTATTCCTACTAGTACAGGAGCTGCAAAAGCTGTTGGCAAAGTAATACCAGAGGTTGATGGCAAGTTAACAGGAATGGCTTTTCGTATTCCTACGGTTGATGTTTCTGTAGTTGACTTAACTGTAAAAACGAAAAAGAGCACCTCTTTAGATGAGATTAAAGCTAAATTCCAGGAAGAAGCTGCGGGCAATCTAGCTGGAATTGTTGGCTATACCGATGAAGGCGTTGTATCTCAGGATTTTGTAGGTGACACCCGTACAAGTATTTTTGATGCCGATGCTTCAATTGAGTTAAATGATACTTTTTTCAAATTGGTATCCTGGTATGATAATGAGTTTGGATACTCAAACAAATTAGTAGACTTAGCAGAGCGAGTTAATTCACTTTAGTTCTTTCGCTACAGCGAAATTGAAAATTAACTAGCGGGATACTATATGATTTTAATTGTTGACAGTGGTTCTACCAAAACAGATTGGATAGCCCTTTCTGATGATGGAAGAGAGTTATTCCAAACACAGACTTTGGGATTAAATCCTCAAGTGTTATCGCAAGAAATATTGAATGAGCGTATTGTTAATAATTTTGAATTATATAGAAACAGAAAAAAAGTAAAAAGGCTTTATTTTTATGGAGCTGGATGTGGTGTAGAAAAGCCACGAAAACTGATTAAAGAGGTTTTTGTCAATTTCTTTTCGTTAGCTGAAGAAATTATCATTAAAGAGGATACCTATGCTGCCTTATATGCAACTACAGATATTGGAAGAAAAGCTATTATTTGTATTTTGGGAACTGGTTCTAATTGTAGTTATTTTGACGGACAGCATATAGAACAGCGCATCGTGTCTTTAGGCTATATTCTAATGGATGATGCTAGTGGTAATTATTTTGGTCGCCAGATGATTCGTGATTACCATTTTCATAAAATACCCAGAGATCTCGCTGAAAAGTTTGAAAGTGAGTATGATTTAAGTTCGGAGACTGTTAAAAACCATTTATATAAATTACCCAATCCGAATACGTATTTGGCTACTTTCGCTCAGTTTTTAATTACAAATAAAAATCATGTGTATTGCCAGCAATTAATACAGAAGGGGCTTGGCTTGTTTTTGAATAATCAAATTTTTCAGTTTGATGATGCTCGGCAAGTACCCATACATTTTGTAGGTTCTATAGCTTTTTATCTTAAAAAAGAGCTACAAGAAATTATGGAGAAAAATGGGTTACAACTTGGTAAAGTTTTAAAACGGCCTATTGACGGATTAGTATCACATCATAGAAATCACTTGATTGAGCATTAAGTAAAACTTAAAATATCAGCCTATTTAATCGCGATCATTGAGATCTCAACATTCACGTATTTAGGCAAATTGGCTACTTCTACCGTTTCTCTTGCCGGAGCAGTGTCGTCATTGAAATAACTACCATATACAGTATTTATCTCACCAAAGTTACCCATATCGTTTATGAAAATACTCGTTTTGACAACGTTTTCAAAAGTCATATGAGCAGCTTCTAAAACCGCTTTTAAGTGTTGCATGACTAATTCTGTTTCTTCTTGTATAGAACCCTTCAATAACTCACCGGTTTGGGGTATAATGGCTATTTGTCCAGATGTATATAATGTATTACCAGATAAAATAGCCTGATTGTAAGGGCCAATAGGTGAGGGTGCTGCAGTAGTTTTGATAATTTCTTTCATTATCGGTATTTTTTCTCTTTTACGAAATAAATTTTCAAGTCGTTAATTTAAGTTTTTAATCAAAAATAAAATATAACAAATAGTAGCTGTGTTTGATTATAAACGCTCATCTGGTCGTCTGCGTTTATCATATTTAATATCTTTAAACACACTAGATTTTATATTAATCCCAAAATTCCAAGAAGTTCGGGTTCCTAAAGGTATCCAGTTAAAATTCATGGTCCAACTCTCTAAATCTCTCGTAAAACCAAGGGTTGTAAATGTAAAACCAGGATTAACCAAATCATAGCCAGAAGATGCACGTATCATCCACCGCTTGCCAAGTTCTATATTCCCACTAAATACAAGAGAGTGAGATGATATTTCATTTTGTCTTGCAGTATTATTATAATTTACTTGATAAGAAAGGCGCAAGTTCCAAGGAATCTTAAATTGGTAAAATTGTATTTCATCGGGATCCTCCTCCTCCTCTTCTTGATCTGAATCCAAAGTGTCACCTCCTGTAATATCTACACCACCGCCAAAAAGGTCATCTGGACGACCTCCCGAAGCAAATGTTTGATTTCGAGTTCTATCTGTTTCTGAGCTATTGCCACTAAGATTCTCGCTAGAAAAGCTATATCCAAAATTTGCACTGGCACTGGTTAATCTAAAGAGACTACCACCATTATTGATGTTAAGGGTGTTAAAGCGTCTATTATTGTTATCTAAGCCATAAATGTCTAGGGTAGCCCTAAAGTTTATGTCTAGTTTGTCTTGAATTACAGGGAGCCCCCCATTTACATTAATAGGGGCAAGCTGCAAGCTATCTGCAGCAAAATTAAAACTCGTATTGAAGTTTAAATTATTTAATAATATAATTTTTCGAGGCTCTGTTGCTGTAGAATCTTTGCTCCTAACTTTTGCCTCTATTTGATTAGTAACAGCTAGGGAGACTGAGCTCGATAAATTATTACCAGGCGGACTAAAAAAACCTCCTTGAAATCTGGAGAATTCAACTTCTTCTGTTAATTCGGTTGCTGTCGGATCGGTAAGATCTGGTGTTAAGAAGGTGTCAAAAAACTGATTAAATGCAGGTGTGAAACTGTAACCTAACGTAGGTCGAATCACATGTCGTATTGCTTCAATCTTCTTACCTTCTCCAAAATTTACATTGCCATAAATGGTGGTACCTAAGCTAAATCCTGCACTATAAGTACCAAAACGGTCAAAACCAGCAACCGTGTCTTGTACGACTTCTCTAAGTTGAGGATCAAATCGTTGATCTATAGTTTCAAAAACCCAATTTTCAGTATAGTTTGCCGAGGCCGTTGCACTTAAATGTTTAAATAGTTTAAAATTTGTAGAAACAGGAATATTATGCTGTACCCCAATTTCGGCAGCTTCAAACATTTCACGTCTAAAAAACAAACTATCTGTGGTCTGAAAGCGAATTTGACCATTAGAGGTATAGCTAAAGTTTATATTCTGCAAAATGCCCTTTTTAGTACCATCTTTTGGAGCGAAAGGAAAAATACGATCTACGTTTACTTGTGCAGTAGGCAAGGTAAGACTGATCTGCTCAGTTTGCGAGTTTTGAGATTGAGTTGCTGCTAGAGTTACATTAACCGGTGTTTTACCATTAAAAGTTCTTGAATAACTAACAGAAGAACTAAAGTTATTATTTAAGAAATTACCTGTATTAGCTTGATTAAGAGATTGTTGAAAGAAATCACTACTTCCTAAATTTACTGAAGCTGAAAACCGACTATTCGGGCTGGATTTGGTGTCTTGACTATGATTCCATCTAAAATTAAAGGTGTTGGTTTCGCTAAAGTCTGGTAAACCACGTTCACTCGCAAGGATTCGATCAAAATTAAAACTGACACTTCCATTAAATTTATACCTAAGTCTATAATCGCTATCACCTCTAAGTGCGTAACTCCCATTGGTAAAATAATCGCCTGTAACTGCAAGATCATAATAATCACTTAATGAAAAGTAGTATCCACCGTTTTGAATAGAGAAACCTCTTTGATTATTTTGGTCTATAGTAGGTAATATAAAGCCAGAAACACTACGCTCGCGACTTAAAGGAAAATAAGCAAATGGTAATCCCAAAGGAGTGGGTACATCTGCTATATACATATTTACTAACCCTGTAACCACCTTTTTTCCAGGTACCAGTTTTACTTTTCTGGCAAAGAAGTAATAATCAGGATCATCTGGATTCTCAGCGGTAGTAAATTTTACATTACGCAAAAAGACAATAGAATCACTGACACGCTTGCTTTTTTCACTATTTATTTTGAGCTCGCCATCTTCGGTTCTTGAACCGTAAACAATGGCTTGTTCCGTATCAAAA
This sequence comes from uncultured Flavobacteriaceae bacterium, assembly GCA_964504555.1. Taxonomy (GTDB): domain Bacteria; phylum Bacteroidota; class Bacteroidia; order Flavobacteriales; family Flavobacteriaceae; genus Dokdonia. The sequence goes on from CAZDFA010000033.1 coordinate 12,361, forward strand.
TTAAAGGCAATAGAATCAGGTCGCACTTCATTGATTCCTTGCTTGAAAATTGGAGGTTCCGTGTATACGCCTGCTGAATCCTGTATTCCTTTGGCAAAAACTGTATTATTCTGATAGTCTAAAACAATTTCGCCAGCATTTATTTGAAGATCATCATAGATGACTTCGGCTTCTTTGTACAAGAATATTTTTTTGAGTTTTCGGCTTATGCGTTCATAATCAGTTGCCTTGTATTCTACTTTGTCAGTAAGGGTTTCTTTACGGTTAACTTTAAGTGTATCAGTATCTGTAGAGTCAGGTACCTCTGGTAATCCCTCAGATGTTACAATAGTATCTAGTGTAGGTCTTCCTTGAATAACTTCTTTAGAAGTGCTATCACGTGCACTAATTTTACGTTTGGCATCGTTATTGGGTATATCCTGTGAATAACCTAGTGAACAATAAAATAGGCAAAGCAGTGCAATTAGGTTAAAATAAGTGATTTTTGTATGCAATGCGATTAGTTCTATTTTTGAGTGATGGCTAACAATTAAGGTGCCAAAATTAAACATATTTTTTAGTGGCAACAGCGGTTAATTAGCTTTTAAAAAAATGTTTTTGGAAGGTTTATTGGTACAATAACGTAAATAAGAAGGAAAAACCGAGAAAAGGATGCGTTTAATATTCATGTTTAGTACAAATTTAACAAGAGTTATTATAACTTTCTTAATATGTAATACCTGCTTTATAAATTCTTATGAAGCGCAAACAGCATCAAAAAAATTTAAAGTAGTACTGGATGCAGGTCATGGAGGTAAGGATAGTGGTAATCTTGGCAATGGATATTACGAAAAAGATATTGCACTTAATATTGTTTTACAATTAGGCAAAATTCTTGAAAAGGAAAATAACATTGAGGTTATTTATACACGAAAGAAAGATGTATTCCTAGAATTATGGGAACGTGCCGATATCGCAAATGAGGCCAACGCCAATCTTTTTTTAAGTGTGCATTGCAATGCGCATTCTTCTCAAGCAAGGGGAACAGAAACTTTTGTTATGGGTCTTGATGGAAATGCTAGAAATATAGCTATCGCTAAAAAAGAAAATTCCGTAATTTTTCTTGAAGATAATTTTGAAGAAAAGTATGAAAGTTTTGATCCGAATAAGCCTGAATCGTTAATTGGATTGGAACTTATGCAAGAAGAATTTTTGGATCAGAGTATAGAATTAGCGAGTTTAATTGAGTCTGAATTTGTCGACGGCGCTTTAAGAAAAAGTAGAGGGGTCAAGCAGAATGTTTTTTGGGTTTTACACAGATCTGTAATGCCAAGTGTTTTAGTGGAAACAGGTTTCCTTACCAATAAAAAAGAAGGTGCATTTCTGAATTCAATGAAGGGTCAAAAAAATATGGCTAAGGCTATTGCACGTGCTGTAGGGTCTTATAAAAGTAAGTTAGGCTATGATGATTTGCAGAAACTGGATAGAACTACTAGAATTGAAGATGAGGAAGCACCACAAATTTTTAAAAACACTACCTTTAAAGTACAACTAGCTGCCAGCAAAAATGATTTGGCATTAAAGTCCTATAATTTTAAGGGGCTTCGATCGCTTTCGCGCAAGCGTGAAGGCAAACTCTATAAATTCTTTTATGGCAGTACTTCAGATTATACCCAAGCCAAACGGCTACTCAAAGAAGCCCAAGTTAAAGGCTATAAATCTGCATTTATCGTCTCTTTTGATAAAAGCAATATTCAAGTACCCCTTAAACAAGTGTTAAATTAAGAGACTCAAATTCTAGAAGTCCTACAAGAAAAGCTACATTTGTTTAACATTTCTAGAAATTATGCTTAAACTTTCTAAAGAAGTTAAAACAGGAATTATTGTTCTACTTGCAATTGCAATAATCATTTTTGGATATAATTATTTAAAAGGAAATAACCTACTCGGAAATCAGCGTACATTTTATGCTGTTTATGATAACGTAGAAGGGCTCTTCCCTGCCTCAAATGTTACCCTTAATGGACAACCAGTAGGTAAAGTACTTGAAATAGAGTTGCACGAGGGTACACGATCAAACCTAGTAACATTTAGTATAAATAGGGATTTTGAGTTTTCTCAAAGCAGTACTGCAAAAATTTATGGAGGAGGTATTCTAGGAGGGAAGTCCATAGCCTTAGAAGTTAATTATACAGATCCTGTAATGGCAAAAAATAAAGATACCCTTAATGCTTCTATGGAAGGAGGTATTATGGAATTAGTTAATGAAACCATTACACCACTGCAAAACCAATTAAGCAATGCTGTTGTTCATGCCGATTCGTTATTGGTTGCATTAAATGGTTTGTTAGATGATCAAACCACCAGTAATCTTAAAGGTACCATTACCAATCTCAATCAGGTTAGTCAAGAATTCAAAGGTATTTCCCAAAAAACCAATAAGCTTTTGGCAGATAATACCGCTAAGCTGGAAACAACCTTTGCTAATTTAGATCATACTACCGCAAATTTCTCGAGACTTTCAGATTCTTTAGCTCAGGTGCAAGTAGTAGGCTTATCTAAAGGTTTAAAGCGCTTGGTAAACGATTTTGAAGTAATTACGACAGACTTAAAATCTGGCAAGGGAAGTGTAGGAAAGCTTTTGCAAGATGAGCAACTTTATGTAAATTTGGAACGTACGGCAAAGCAAATGGAACTCTTGCTTGAAGATTTTAGGCTGCAGCCCAAGCGTTACGTACATTTTTCACTCTTTGGTAAAAAGGACAAAGGGTACATCCCACCTAAGGATACGTTACGTTAGGTGGTATAACCAACTAACGTATGATGCAGTATATTCCTAATCTTATTTTTCTCATTGTTTTAATAGGAGCAATTGGCTTTTTTGTAAAAAATATAAAGAAGCTTATGCGAAATATTAAACTGGGAAAGACCGTAAATCGTTCTGACCAAAAAGGAGTACGGTGGGCTAATATGACTAAAATTGCCCTAGGACAGTATAAAATGGTGGTTAGACCCGTATCTGGAATCCTACATATTGTAGTTTATCTAGGTTTCATAATCATAAATTTAGAAGTACTAGAAATTATTATAGATGGTGTTTTTGGTACACATCGAATTTTTGGGTTCTTAGGAGGGTTTTATGATTTTCTAATTGGAAGTTTTGAAATATTAGCCGTATTAGTTTTGGTAGCAGTCCTTGTTTTTTGGATCCGCCGAAATATTATTCGGTTACAACGATTTTTGAAACCCGAAATGAAAGGCTGGCCCAAATTAGATGCTAATCTTATTCTGTATTTTGAAGTAATCTTAATGACGCTTTTCTTAACCATGAATGCTGTAGACTATAGTCTACAGCAACTTGGAGCGGCTCATTATGCTCAAGTAGGAGCTTATCCTGTAAGTAGTTTAATAAGTCCTTTGTTTGATGGGTTTTCTGAAGGTACACTTGTTTTATTTGAACGAACAGCCTGGTGGATTCATATCATTGGAATACTCATCTTTTTAAATTACCTATACTATTCAAAACACCTTCACATACTGCTTGCTTTTCCAAATACATGGTATGCCAAATTGCAACCTAAAGGGCAATTAGATAATTTGGAAGCTGTCACTAAAGAAGTACAATTGATGATGGATCCTAATGCCGATCCTTTTGCTGCGCCAGAACCAGGAGCTGAAGACGAAGAACCTGCTAAGTTTGGAGCAAGTGATGTGATGGATCTTAATTGGGTACAATTGATGAATGCATACAGCTGTACTGAATGTGGAAGATGTACTAGTGAATGTCCCGCCAATCAAACAGGTAAGCAACTATCTCCGCGTAAGATAATGATGGACACTAGAGATAGGCTAGAGGAGGTTAGTAAAAATATTGACGCCAATGGCGGTAATTTTAAAGATGATGGCAAACAATTGCTTGATGACTACATCACTAAAGAAGAATTATGGGCTTGTACAACTTGTAATGCATGTGTAGAAGCCTGTCCAGTAGGCATTGATCCATTGAGTATTATTTTAGAAATGAGACGTTATATGGTTATGGAAGAAAGTGCTGCACCAAGTGACTTGAATAATGCAATGACCAATATTGAAAATAATGGTGCACCTTGGCCGTTTAATCAAATGGATAGAGCCAATTGGATACATGAAAATTAATCAATCCATACTTGTATTAACGGGACTGTTGTTTGTAGTTACCCATTCTTGGGGACAACGTTCATATAGGCAAGATTCTATTCAATTCAAAGTATATACCCGGCTATATGTAGGAGATGATTTGGCTACTGATTCCATTCGAATAAAAAAGATTTTTTGTGACTTTTGCAGTGATAGACAACTAGTGGCACTACGAGAAGCAGGTTTGCAAATGTCAAATAACGAACGATATAATCCAAAATATAGAAAACCTGGTGAGCATAGGCTTGCCTTATATATACGGCTAAGTAAAGATAAATTTAAAGCATTGAATACAATTCAATAATGAACCAAGAAGGGGTAGACAAACTGCTTAGTGAAAAATTAGAAGATGGAGAACACCTAAGTCCGGTGTTACCAGAAGATGTCAAAAATTATTTGATTGACATTGATGGGACAATAACAGAAGATGTACCAAATGAAGAACTAGAGCGTAGGGGTACTTGCCAACCTTTTCCAGATCCTGTAAAAACACTTAACAAGTGGTATGACCAAGGTCATATTATTTCTTTTTTCACTTCAAGAACTGAAATGCATCGTGAAGTGACAGAAAAATGGCTTGGTTCAAATGGATTCAAATACCATAGCCTACTTATGAGTAAACCAAGAGGCGGTAATTACCATTGGATAGACAATCATTTAGTTAAGGCAACTCGATATAAAGGTAAGTTTACAGATTTAATAGAAAAAGACGTTACTATTGAAGTTTTTGATGATTGATTCAATTACTGCATTCCATCCATTAATTAAGAGATTATGAGCGAAACACTTAAAGTACCCACAATGGCCGAATATATGGCGCAAGGCAAACAACCTGAAGTTCTATTTTGGGTGGGTTGTTCAGGTAGTTTTGATGATCGAGCAAAGAAAATAACTAAAGCCTTTGCCAAATTGCTCAACAATGCTGGAGTAGATTTTGCCGTATTAGGAGCCGAGGAAAGCTGTACCGGTGATCCTGCAAAGCGAGCAGGGAACGAATTTTTATTTCAAATGCAGGCAGCAATGAATATAGAAGTGCTTAATGGGTATGAAATAAAAAAAATAGTAACCGCCTGTCCACATTGTTTTAATACTATTAAAAATGAATATCCTTCCCTTGGAGGAAATTATGAAGTAGTACATCACACCCAATTTTTAAAATCCCTTCTAGAAGATGGTCGGCTAACGGTAGAAGGTGGTAAATTTAAGGGCAAGCGCATTACTTTTCACGACCCCTGTTATCTAGGACGAGCCAATAATGTGTACGAAGCTCCTAGAGATGTGCTGCGCAAACTAGAGGTAGAATTGGTTGAAATGCGCAAGTGCAAGAGTAAAGGATTGTGTTGTGGCGCTGGCGGGGCTCAAATGTTTAAAGAACCCGAACCAGGCAATAAAGATGTCAATATTGAACGCACCGAACAGGCACTAGAAACAAAGCCAGAAATCATCGCAGCTGGATGTCCTTTTTGCAATACGATGATGACAGATGGTGTCAAGAATAAAGAGAAAGAGAACCAAATTGAAGTCCTTGATATTGCTGAAATGATAGCACAAGCCTCAGATTTGTAATAAATAATTGAATTCATTAGAAATTGCTTTTAAAAGATTAGACTAAAAAATGCTCGTAGACTTTAACCAACTGCCTGGTACATCTAGAATTTGGATATATCAAAGCGATACCAAGTTTTCTGAAGATCAAATTCAAATTATTACCAGTTCATTAGAGCAGTTCTTAGTTCAATGGATAGCACATGGCCAGGACCTAAAAGCGGGTTTTGAAGTAAAATACAATCGGTTTATAATTATTGCTCTGGATCAAAATGTCACGGCGGCAAGCGGTTGCTCCATTGATGCACAAGTGCGGTTTATTCAACAATTGCAATCCCAATTTGAAGTTGATTTATTGGATAAAATGAATGTGACTTATTACCAAAATGACCGAATACACTACAAAACATTAGCTGACTTTAAACAAATGGCTAAAGATGGTGCGATTGGTAAAAAGACTGTTGTATTCAATAATTTGGTAACCAATTTACAGGAGTACCAAGAACATTGGGAAGTCCCGGCGATAGAAAGCTGGCACAGTCGTTTTCTTAAAAAATAGCGGTTAATAAATCTTTGTTAAGTTTTATAAACGCTTCCGAAAAAACGGCATCAATCTTGCTACATTCGTAATAAGTAGTGAGTTATGACGTCTATACGTCTACTTATCGTTTAATTATAGATCGTATTATGATTGTTAAAAAACTATATGTCGTTTAAACACAGTTTTTTATTTCTTTTCAATCTTGTTGCTGTAATAATGGTTACAGCTCAAGAACAGCATTACCCACTATTAACAGAAGATAGCATAGGACAAAAAGTTTGGGTAGATAGTGTATATACGCAAATGTCTGTAGCGCAACGAATTGGTCAACTTTTTATGGTTGATGTTTTTTCGGAAGATCCTAAAGAAAAAACAAATCGAGTGCTGGAATTGGTAAAGCAATACCATATTGGAGGAGTTATTTTTTCCAAAGGAGGTCCTGTACGACAAGCCAAACTCAATAATAAATTACAAAATGCATCAAAAATCCCACTGCTTGTTGGTATGGATGCAGAGTGGGGATTGTCTATGCGCTTAGACAGTACCTACGCCTTTCCCTGGAATATGACACTTGGCGCCATTCAAGACAATAACATTATTGAAGAAGTAGGTGCCCAAATTGGGAAACACTGTAAACGCTTAGGAGTTCATATAAATTTTGGTCCAGTAGTAGATATAAATGTCAATCCTAAAAATCCCATTATTGGTAATCGGTCTTTTGGTGCAGTCAAAGAAAATGTAACACAAAAAGCACTGGCTATAATGAAAGGTATGCAAAGCCAGGGAGTTATGGGTAGTGCAAAACACTTTCCTGGTCACGGCGATACCGATCAGGACAGTCATAAGACATTGCCAACTTTAGATTTTTCTAGAAAGCGACTGGATAGTATTGAAATGTATCCCTATCAACAAATGGTAGACGGCGGCATTGAAAGTATAATGGTAGGCCATTTAAATGTACCTAATTTGGTCCCCGAAACGGGTTTTCCAACATCAATTTCAGAGTATGTTGTTACGAGTCTGTTGCGAGACAGTTTGCAGTTTAAGGGACTTGTTTTTACAGATGCACTAAATATGAAAGGTGCTTCAGATTTTAAAAGCCCTGGAGAAATTGATCTAGCGGCATTTAAGGCAGGTAATGATATATTACTTATAAGCGAAGATATCCCTTCAGCTGCTCAAAAAATTAAAGAAGCACTGGAATCAGGCGAACTAACTGAAGAACGCTTGGCATATTCCGTAAAAAAGATTTTGTACGCTAAGTATAAAGTGGGATTACACCAATATACTCCTGTAGACATAGAGAATTTATATGCAGATTTAAATACAACTACAGACGATTTGGTTTATAGCAAGGCCATTGAAGCTGCAATTACTATTACTAAGAATAGCGGTGATATTCTTCCAGTAAAAAAATTGGAAGATAAGAAGATAGCCTATGTGTCATTGGGAGATGATAGCGGTACTCCTTTCTACAAACAATTAAATAAATATACTCAGGTAGATCATATTAAAGCAAGCCAGTTGGATGAATTAATTACAAAGTTGGAGGCTTATAACTATGTTATTGTTGGTTTTCATCGATCTAATGCCAATCCCTGGAAATCCTATGCATTTACAGACAAAGAGAAGACTTGGTTATATGAGATAGCCAGACTTAAAGATGTGGTTCTTGATCTTTTTGTAAGGCCCTATGCAATACTAGATATTAATACCACTATAAATATTGAAGGCATCATACATTCCTATCAAAATAGCGAGTTGGCTCAGGAAAAAAGTGCACAATTAATTTTTGGAGCAATACCTAGTAAAGGTAAATTACCCGTTTCATTGGGGATTGTTGAGGCAGGAACAGGATACGAATCAGGAACTTTACGAAGGCTCTCCTATGGATTACCTCAGGAAGTAGGTTTTGATGCTGAAATCTTAAATAAGAAAGTTGATTCTTTAGTAAACATTGGGCTATGGGCATCCATGATGCCAGGAGCTCAGGTGTTGATAGCAAGAAAAGGCAAAGTGGTATATAATAAACCTTTTGGATATCATACTTATTCTAAAAAACGGAAAGTAAAGGACGATGATTTATATGATCTTGCCTCGCTTACTAAGATTTTAGGTACTTTACCTCCGTTGATGGAGTTAAGAAGTCAGGGGTCTATTAATTTGGATAATACCTTTGGCGAACTTCTACCAGAATTAAAGAGCACTAATAAGTCTTCTATTTCGATTAAGGAAGCGCTTTCACATTACGGTCGTTTTCAGGCTTGGATTCCCTTTTATTTGAAAACCATAGATGCAGTCACTAATAAACCTTCTCAAAAATACTATAGATCAAAGTATTCTCAAGACTTTGGTACACGAGTAGCAGAGGGGCTGTATTTACGTACCGATTATCAGGATAGTATTATAAGACGTATTGGTGACAGTGACTTAAGAAATACCAAAAGCTATAAGTACAGTGATTTACCGTATTATCTTCTTAAAAAATACATAGAGGGATATTATGGGAAGAATCTCCATGAAAT
>CAZDFA010000034.1:0-19322 GCA_964504555.1 uncultured Flavobacteriaceae bacterium
AAATCTATTAGCTGTTCTGTTATTCCCGTAGCGGCCCGCTCACCTGCGCGACCACCACCAAATTGTTTTTCTCCAATATGGATTAATCCATTTAAAAAAGTTCCATTAGTAAGTACCACACTCTTGGCCTTAATCTCAATTCCAAGTGATGTTTTTACACCGCAGATTTTTTCTTTTTCTACTAAAAGACCAGTCACCATTTCTTGATAAAAATCTAGATTAGGTGTTTGCTCAAGCATCAATCTCCACAACTCAGCAAACCGCATTCTATCACTTTGCACTCTTGGACTCCACATTGCTGGGCCCTTAGATTTATTAAGCATCTTAAACTGTATTGCCGTCTTGTCTGACACTATGCCACTATAGCCACCTAAAGCATCAATCTCACGAACTATTTGACCCTTAGCTATGCCGCCCATCGCAGGATTACAAGACATTTGAGCAATAGTTTGAAGGTTCATTGTTACTAACAATGTACTACTGCCCATGTTGGCAGCCACAGCTGCAGCTTCACAGCCTGCATGGCCAGCACCAACAACAACTACATCATATGTTTTAGAAAACAAACTCATTGTTTCACGTGGAACATTAAAAATGATTCAAAATATCAAACAAAGATACTCCGCTTTATTGAAGAAATTGTTCTTAGTTAGGGCTTGATGATAAGTAATAATCTTCCTTCATTCGCATTGTTGTTTTTTCCTCTTCTGTTTTATCCTTGTAGCCACAATAATGAAGAACCCCATGTGCCATTACACGTCTAAGCTCATAGTCAAATTCGACAGAAAAAACTGTGGCATTTTCCTTGACCCTTTCTGTAGAAATATAAATATCTCCACTTACAACAACTCCTTGCGTGTAATCGAAACTAATTATATCTGTTAAGGTATCATGATCTAAATACTTTTTGTTGAGACCCAAAAGATCAATATCGTCGCAAAAAACATAATTGATTTCTCCTAGCGTATGGTTTTCTTCCTTAATAATCTCAATAATCCAAGTACGGAGTTCCTCTTGATTTGCTAAAGCAAACTCATTTAAGCTATGAAAACCAATCATGATTTATTCTGGAAGTACTCCTGCACCTTTTTCTTATACAAACCCTTTAGAGGCAGTGTTTTTCTATTCAGTATCTCATTGGTATTGAAATATTTGCGCGCATGTTCAGTATTATTATTCTGTGGATTAGAATATTCCTTTGAATTTGTTCGTGCTTCGCGCTGCTCTTCTTGGCCTTGTTGGAAACTTGCCTCCTTTAACTTGAGCAATTCATGCTTAAGGCGAGTCATACGCTCCAATGTTTCGTTATTAAATCCACGCTCCAATAATTGCTGCTCTATATCCTTTATTTCTTTTACAAGCGCATCTGCATTTCCTCCTAAACCATTTTGGTCAATTTGATCTTGAAGCTGTTGTCTTAATTGCTGTTGTTGCTTATAAATTTCATATAACAAACCCTGTTCATATTCCTGGTTATTGCCATTATATTCGCCGTCTCCGCTTCCTTGACCCCCATTGCCATTTCCTTGACCTTCTTGACCTTCTTGACCTTCTCCTCCTTGCTCCCCACTCTCTCCTCCTTCACCTTGCTCTCCCTGCTCTCCCAGCTCTCCTTGCCCCTGTTGTTGACCCTGACCTCCTCCCTGCATTTGCTGATTTATCTGCTCCTGACTCTGAATAATGTCTTGAAGTTGTCCTCCCTGACCTTGTCCCTGACCTTGTCCTTGTCCTTGTCCCTGTCCTTGACCAGACATTTGGCCTTGCATTTGATCAAGACTTTGACTCAAAAAATGAGCGAGCTCATTAGCCCCGCTTACTACATACTGTTGATTACTTACTCCTTGTAGGATTCTATTTTGTGCAAGTCTATCTAAGGCTTTTTCCATATTAAAATCTATGTCTGTGAGAGTCTCATTAATCACTTCGTCCAGCTCTGGTCTTCTGAGCGATAAGGCATATAAACTATCATCAACATGTTTGAAATTTTGCTTAAGTACGTTTTGTCTTCTTAGTTTTTTGGCAAAATTGGGGTTCTTATTGGTAATCCTACTAAAGTCCTTGAGAAGTTCTTCCTCTTCAAAAGAAAACACCAACAAATTATCGAGAATCTGACGCAACATTTTTGCATCTTCCTCTAATCCATCTTGGCTTGCAGCCTTCATTGCTTGTTGTATTTTCTTACCCAGCTGCCTCATCTTTTCAGAAGCCTTTTTCTGTTGCTTTTGTGCCCCACTTTTATCTTGCTTCTCACCCTGCTGTTGCTGTTGTTCTTGCTGCTCTAATTCTTCGGTTGCTCCTTTTTGTTCTTCCTTAATCTCTTCTTCTTTACTCTGATCACTAGGAATATCAATAGGACGCTTTAGCTCATCATTTTCCTTCTCCAAATCTCTCAATTCTTCAGACAGTTTTTCAAAAGCTTCATTCAACTTTTCCTGTTCTTTACTAGTATTCTCTTCATCATTTTTCTTACTTAAAGCTTCTTGTTGATAGGCCAACTTTTCTAACTCCTTCGCAAGCTTTTCGGCCTTCTTTTGCACATAATACCGCTTTGTAAGCTCAAGGATTTGCTCCAGATTTTTTTGATCGTTTTTGTTTTGTTTAGTGAGGTTTTCTAACTTTTCAGTTAATTCTTCCTTACTTATTTTTTCGCGTAAGCGCTCCAATTCCTCTAACAACTTTTCTTTATCCTTGAGCTTTTCTTGTTGTCGTTGTAATCGTTCTTTTAACTCATCTTTAAAATGATCATCATCTAATTCATCCTTTTGAAACTCATCCAAATTCTCTTTAAGCTGCTCCGAAAACTCCTCAAGCACATCCTCCTGCTGCTTTTGTCTTTTAAGGAAGTTTTCCAACTTCTTTTGGTCATTAAAGTTAAGTTGAGCTTTTTCCTTTTGGTTGCGGGACAACTCTTCCAGTGCCTTCTCTTGTTCCTTTGACTTTTCCAAAGACTTGTCCAATTGCTCTATTGCCCTATCCTGTTGTTCCAGTTGTTGCCGCTCTAGGGCGTCATCTGTTAGTTTAATAAAGTTGAAATAGGCGCTCTTGGTGCTTTTTGGCCCATGAATACCATCATTATCAAAGACTTCAAAATAATACTCATAATTAACTCCTTTCAGCAGCGATATGGTGTCAGGGAAGGCATATAAAAACTCATCTACATTACCATTGGAAATAGTTATTTCCCTATGACGTTTGTCCTCAGTTTCGGCAACGTAATAGACTAGACGTAATTTTGTGAGTCCATAGTCATCACTCACTTTACCATAAAAATAGGTTTGCTGTTTTGCTGTACTATCTGCTTTAGCCTGTAAGTCAATTTCAGGATATTGATCCTTGACAACCTGTAGGTTATATGTTAAGTTCTCATAACTTTTTAAAAAAGCATTACTTGTACTAACCTCATAAGAGGTATTTTTAAAAATTTGCCTTCTAAGATCAAAACTTTTATCCCCACCCCCTGTATCCCTCGAATCAAAGGTCAATGTAGTATCCGCCAATCTCAAAGCTACCTCATCTGTTTTTTTAGTACTTAGTTTCCATGACACTACAGTTCCTTCAGGAATTATAGCATTACCTGTATTGCGTATCCGTTCTGATTTTTTTTGTGTATAATTGGGGTAATTAAGTTTCATTTCAAAATCAATCAAAACTGGTACTTGTAGCACCTCCAAGGTATAAGGATTGGAAACGACCTTGTTAGCACTAAGGTAAAATGACACGGACTCCCTAGGCTGTTCAAAAGTAAAACTGTATTCACCTGGCGCAACTTGTTGCAAAAAATAAACCTCTTCATTAAAATTTATGGACGCTTCTTCCGGAACAACATCACCTACCGTTCTTACATTCAACGTGTAATCTTTATTTTCAATAGCTTTTAATTCTTCATTAATTACAAAAAAGCTAAATGGCGCTGGTTGCTCATAGGCTTCATTATAGTTGATAACACGTTCATAGCTCTCAGAAAAAACAGCCTCTTTTCCCATATAATTGGCCACTAAAAAAAAAATAATGGGTATCAACGCATACTTGATATACTTGGCATTTTTCTTAAAGTTAATTGCCATTTTAAATGGTACAGGTTCGAGTGTTTTACTCTTTTGCTCAATACTCGCGAGCATTAATTCTGAGCCTTCAGCTTCATTATTGAGCTGCAATGTATTGAGCAATTTGTCCTTTACCTCTGGAAAGTAATCGCCAATAATCTGAGAGGCTCTTGTATAGTCTATGCCTCTAGATAATTTGAAAAGTCTTAACAAAGGCACGGCCACGAACCTAAATAACAAAGCCAATTCTACTCCAATAAAAAGCCAAAAGAGTACCGTCCTACCTGCAGAACTTAACCAAAAGAAATATTCAATTAATAAGGTGCCTAAAAAGTACAGCGCTCCAAAAGCGAAAAACAAAATTGCGCCTTTTAGGAGTTCATTTGTGTAGTATTTTTTTACAAAGCCTTCTAGCTTTTTCTCAATGCGTCTAAATTGTACCATAGTCAATCATACCTCATTATTGCGAACCTCTAAACTACAATTTTATTCTATTTTCAAAATAGGTAATTTCTATAAAGCACTGTTAAAACTTTTTATGTCTTGTAAGATCTAAAATAACTCAGCATTTATATCATCTCTTTTTTGTGCAATTATTACTTAATGATTGCATAACTATTGCACATTTATAACTCCTGTTTATGCCTTCGTTTAAGCACCTACTAAAGAGCTTCTACTGTCTCTTCATCGCAGCAATATTGATGGCAATGCCAAAGAAGCAAAATCTAGTCTATCTTGAACAGGCTTTTTGCTCTACTTCCATATCATAGATGTTTATGACCTTGTTTACAGAACACAATTTCGGGAATCATCTTAAGACTCCTCCAAAAAAGATCCTGCAACCGCAAGATATAATCAAAGTTTATAGTCCCACTGGGTAACCTCTTTTATAATACGACACAGTAGTTCTTAGAAAATACGCTTGGGCTCATTAAAGTGTGAAAAACCAAGCTTTTAGTCCTATAAAAATGATATGCTTTGGTATCCCTTTATTACAGCGGGATATCTGTTGGTGGTCTATGTATTTTTCGCATTGCTTCGTATAAACTGCCGTGTGATCCTTATGCACACGTACGCAAAGTACTCTCATGTGACAGACATCATCTCTATCGTCGTACTATGCTGTATAAACTCACCCCACATAGTAATCATAATAAAAAATACTCATTGTTAGATTACCAGGACGAGCGTAAACAATTGCCCTATTGACATACCCCGAGCAAGGTGCTTTAGTTAGTTCGTCCCATATGGTTTAAGATCATGAATAGGTGCATAACTCAGGATATGAACAATGCGCCATAGTCTATTTTAATTGCGTTTCTTTCCTTGAAGATAAATTGGTTGAAGTAGCAAGGATATTTACCTTTGCCGCTTATTAAACCAGCTATGAATAAACCTGTTCGTGTTCGCTTCGCGCCTAGTCCTACTGGACCCTTGCATATTGGTGGTGTGCGCACCGCGTTGTTCAATTACCTATTTGCAAAAAAGCACAAAGGTTCTTTTGTATTGCGTATAGAAGATACTGACCAAAGTAGGTATGTTGCAGGAGCCGAAGAATATATCAAGGAAAGCTTGAACTGGTGTGGTATTCCCTACGATGAGGGGCCTGATAAAGACGGTAACTTTGGATCGTACCGCCAAAGTCAGCGTAAGGATCTTTATCACGCTTACGCGAAACAACTTATTGACACAGGAAAAGCGTACTACGCCTTTGATACCTCAGAACAATTAAATGCCTACAGAAAGGATCACGAGGCACGGGGCAAAACCTTTATTTACAACTGGAACAATAGACTTAAACTTGACAATTCCTTATCGCAAGATGCCGAAACAGTAGAAAAGAGAATAGCGGCAGGTGAGGATTATGTAGTCCGGTTTAAAATGCATGAAAATGAACAAATACAATTAACTGATCTTATCCGAGGATCTATAAACATAGATTCAAGTACCCTGGATGACAAAGTGCTTTTTAAATCTGATGGCATGCCCACTTATCATCTAGCTAATATAGTAGATGATCACTTGATGGAAATAACTCATGTGATCCGTGGTGAAGAATGGTTGCCCTCGCTTGCATTGCACCATATGCTTTACCGTTCATTTGGGTGGGACTCACCTGAGTTTGCTCATTTGCCACTTATACTAAAACCTGCAGGTATGGGTAAAGGTAAGCTTAGCAAGCGCGATGGGACCAAAGGCGATTTTCCCGTATTTCCATTGCAATGGGAAGACCCTAATACACAAGAAATCTCTAAAGGATACAAAGATGAAGGTTACTTACCCCAGGCTGTTGTCAATATGCTTGCCCTTTTAGGTTGGAACCCTGGCACCCAACAAGAATTTTTCAGCTTAGACGAATTGGTCAATTCTTTTGATCTCACCAAAGTGAATAAAGCAGGTGCTCGTTTTGATCCTGAAAAGACCAAATGGTTTCAACAGCATTACTTGCAAAAAAGTGATGATGAACACCTAGTAAAAGCATTTCAACAATTGCTAATAGCAAAAGGGATTTCATCTCTTGATGAAAAAGTCACACAAGTGGTCTTGCTCCTTAAAGAACGTGCTGTTTTTGTTAAAGACCTTTGGGAAAGCGGTCAATACTTTTTTAAAGCTCCAACAGCTTATGATCCTAAAGCCGTTAAAAAAGCTTGGAAAGAAGATACTCCTGCTGTATTAACTCAAGTAAAAGCTGTATTGGAAACCTGTGCTGTTTTTGATGCACAACCACTCCAAGATACCGTTAAAAATTGGATTACAGTTCAAGGTTTAGGTTTCGGAAAAGTAATGCAACCTTTGCGATTGAGTTTAGTTGGTTCTATGCAAGGCCCTGATGTGTTTAAAATAGCAGCTTTACTAGGTAAAGAAGAGACGCTTTTGCGTATTCAACATGCTATATCATCACTATAATACCGCCAGAGATTGCCGATACATTTCCGTTAATATCTATATTTTGAGAGTCTAATCCGCCAAATATATTGGTGAAGCCAAATTGATATTGCAAGGTAAAAAATACCCGTTTAAATCCTCCTGAAATACCCACGCCTACCAAAGGTAAGACTCGTGATATTTCTTGAAGACTAGACGCCGTCAAGTTAGAAGAAGAATCAATAACTGTGTCCCCTTGTCCACTCCCGCGTAAGCGTAAATTACTATTTACTTGAAGGGTTGGGCCAGCTTCAATACTCAAGTGTTCTTCAATAATATTATAACTTGGCCACAGGTTAAGCTGCACGCCTATTAAATTATAATCTAAATCGTTTTGAGCTTCATCCTGCACTTCAAAATTTACAGTAAAAAAGTCCACGCCATATATCAGTCCCCATTGGTTGAAAAACCTACCCCGGGCAGCGAGACCAACTTGAGGACCTCCCTCTGCAGTGAGGTCAAGATCATCAGTCAAAATATCATAGAGCACATATTTACCTTGAATTCCAAGGCGATTATATTCTCCTCGGGTCTGATAAGCTTGTGCGTTTAAATTAGGGGTTGTAACAAGATAGCAGATAGCTGCCATCAACACATACTTGTACATAGGTTATGGATTAGGGTTTCGATTTGGTTTAGCTTAAAGCTATTGGGCTTAAGCGCCAAAAGTAAGACAACTTATCAAAATCCACAACTTAATGGCTAAAATGGCAGTGGTTCTAGACTTAATACAACTACAAATACACAACTACTCCTGCAGAAAATAAGGTGGCGTTTCCATTGAACTCACCTACGCTTGCGTCTATGTCTTGCAGATCTTCACGATTAAGTCTTCCAAGAATATTTGTAAACCCAAATTGATATTGTAGAGTTAGTCTAACCTTTTTCCAGCCACCTTCCACACCGCCTACTAGAAAAGGCGTTATCCTAGATATTTGCAGAAGATCCTGTGCGGTAAGGCTATTGAATCCATTTATGATATTGTCTCGTTGTCCATCATTGCGAACACGCAAAGGGCCATTTATCAATAATGAAGGTCCAAAATTTACAGTTAAAAATTGATCAAGTATATCATAACTTAGTATGCCATTCACTTGAGCACCTGTAACACTAAATTCAGCTTGTTCTAGTGTGGTTTGTCCCAATGCACGGCTCTCAACACCTATACTCGCGATTAAAAAATCTACTCCATAAATCAATTTAAAGTTTTCAAAAATGCGACTACGGCTTGTGAAGCCAGCCAGTAGACCTGTTGAACTTTGAACATCAAAATCATTCGTGGCTATACCAAAAAATGCTCCCCTTGCCTGAATTCCCAGTCGACTATAATCTGTTGACTCGACGTCAACATTTGATATATCTCGACTATCTGATATATTCTGACTATATAAATTGGAGCTAAAAATAGCTGCTGTAAGAATAATAAAAAAACTTCGCATAATTAATTGTGTTCGACAAGCAGACAAGATCAGGATGATTTGAGGTCATCTATGCAAATAAATATTCAAGTGGGAAAATTTAAAAAGTCTTGAAACTTTCTGAAATCGGTAACAATTATACGCAAAGGTATACTTATTTTAATACCTTGAAAGAATAAATTAACCTTCAAAACTAAAAATATGGGCTACGTTCTATTACCTGTTCTCGCTTTTTTTACTGTAATTATGTTGTTTTCAGCGCTTTTCATTGTTAAGCAACAAACCGCTGCCGTAATTGAAACTTTCGGAAAATTTACAAGCATTCGTCAATCTGGTATACAGGTTAAGATTCCTCTTGTACAGCGTATAGCTGGCAGAGTAAACTTACGCATCCAACAGCTTGATGTTATTGTAGAGACAAAAACCAAAGATGATGTGTTTGTACGACTTAAAATTTCTGTGCAATTTCAAGTGGTTAAAGACAAAGTATATGATGCATTCTATAAACTAGAAAATCCTCATGATCAAATTACCTCTTATGTGTTTGATGTAGTACGTGCCGAAGTGCCAAAAATGAAACTGGATGATGTTTTTGAGCGCAAAGACGACATTGCCATTGCTGTAAAGCAAGAATTAAATGAGGCGATGATAAATTATGGGTATGATATTATTAAGACACTTGTAACCGATATTGATCCTGACCTACAGGTGAAAGAGGCTATGAACCGGATTAATGCTGCCGAGCGCGAAAAAGTTGCTGCGGAATATGAAGCAGAAGCTGAGCGTATCAAAATTGTTGCTAAGGCTCGAGCAGAAGCTGAATCTAAGCGCCTACAAGGACAAGGTATTGCAGATCAGCGTAGAGAGATTGCCCGGGGTCTGGAAGAATCTGTAGATGTATTGAATAATGTAGGGATTAATTCTCAAGAGGCATCAGCCCTTATCGTAGTCACCCAACATTATGATACGCTACAGAGTATTGGTGAGGAGACTAATACCAATTTGATACTATTACCTAATTCTCCTCAGGCAGGCAGTAATATGCTTAATGATATGATTGCTTCTTTTGTAGCTTCCAACCACATAGGGGAACAAATGAAAAAAGAAAATGCAGCAAAAGGGATTGGTCCTAAAAAAGAATAAATGATAAGATTGTTTTTACACTATAAAAAGGCTCGGGAATAATCCTCGAGCCTTTTTATTTTATCTCTCTGCTACTCTTGGAGCAGTTCATTTTTGCCTTCTAAGGCTTTCTCAACAAATTGTTTCGCCCTTGGGATTGCCCTAATTTCTTCAGCAACTAGAATAAGTCAAAATTAAAAATCCAGACCCACGCATTATCCAGGATCTTTAAACGATTATCTCTTTTTTCTTTTCTTTTTTAGTTTTCGTTTTAACTGTGACTTCACCTTATTGACGGCTTCTTTTCGAATAAAACTCATAATCATACTACTTAAGGTACTTATAGTGCCCAAACTGGTTTTGATATCACCGTAGTGTGTTTTGATATGGTTCAACTCCTGTTCGGCCTCCGTATTCAGCCGTTCCAGTTCTTGATCAATCTCTTTAAAACTGTGGTAGGTTTTCATCAAAAAAATAGTTTAGCATATTTTTTTAAAAAGCATCTTTCTATCGCCTTTTTAGCAAATAGCAATACTCCTATAACGAGCACAATATAACCCCCCCCTACAATGAGATATCCATAACTAGGATTTCCTAATAACTCTCCCAACCAGATGGCCAATGCTATAGACAAAAAGAAAAAAGAGATAAGTCCCAGAACACCCACTAGAATAACTTTTACCAGAGTCGTTACCCCTAACATCGTTTTCTTAAAGAAATCTAGTTTAAGGTAATTTACTCTGTTTTCTACATAGGCCTGAACATTGTCAGTAAGTCCTTTTGCATCATTTTTAAGATTATCTAGCATCTTTTAAAGTTAACACTTTTTCCTAATCTCTTTTCATCCCAAGGTTAAAACTGTTTATATCCTAGAATTTATGGGCAGCTTCTATAAGTAATTCATGCGTATCTTCCTTTGCTTGGATTACAAAAGCGTCTGCCCCCGAGATTTCTGTATAGGCTTTAGATTGCGCTTTGGTATAAGCATACAAAGCCTCCAATCCTGCCAGACGTGTTCCCACCTTCTTGGCAGCCGTTCCGAAAAAAGAGATAACCTCATCTTCAGTAATTTCTATAGCCCATTTATGGATCTTTACAATCGCAGCTTCTCGTTTATCATCAGGGATATTGGCTAGTTTTTTTCCTACCTTCTTAATCTCATTAATAGCAGAAACCTGATGTTGTTGTGGCGGTTGTTGTGGCTTATTTTGAGTTTGTTTTGGGCCTTTTTTAGCCCAAGAATCACGTAATCCCACCGTTCTATTAAACACCATTTTTCTTTCCCGACTATCCGAATCTACATTAAAATATCCCATACGCTGGAATTGGAAACGGTCTCCAACTTTGGCACCAGCCAGACTCGGTTCCAGATATCCCGTAATCACTTTTAAGGAATCGGGATTAAGGAACTCCATAAAATCCTTTTCCTTATCACCCCCTGGGTATTCATGGTTAAACAAACGATCGTATAATCGCACCTCTGTAGGCAGGGCATGAGCTGTAGAAACCCAATGCAAAGTGCCTTTAACATTACGCTTTGACGCTTCAGAACCACTACCCGAACGACTATCTGGATCATAGGTGGCATGGATTTCGGTAATAGTACCATCGCTATCCTTTACCACAGCTTCTCCCTTAATGATATAAGCATTCTTTAATCGCACTTCTTTTCCAAGGGTCAGTCTAAAGAATTTGCGACCAGCGTCCTCTTTAAAATCTTCTCTTTCTATATACAGTTCACTGCTAAAAGGAACTTGACGATTGCCTGCTCCTTCATCTTCTGGATTGTTTTCTGCTTCTAACCACTCTTCTTTTCCTTCAGGATAGTTGGTAATAACCAATTTTACTGGGTCCAAAACCGCCATAACACGTGGAGCGATTTTGTTAAGGTCTTCCCGAATATGAAATTCCAAGAGGGAAACATCAATAATATTATCTCGTTTGGCAACACCGACGGCATCAATAAAATTGCGAATAGCGGTCGGGGTGTATCCTCTTCTGCGCAAAGCAGAAATAGTAGGCATACGCGGATCATCCCAGCCAGAAACCACACCATCTTCTACCAAACGCAGCAGCTTACGCTTGCTCATGATAGTATAATTGAGATTGAGTCGCGCAAACTCTCGCTGTTTTGTTCTGACGTCTTTACCTGTATACACCTGATCTAAAAACCAGTCGTATAACTTCCTATGAGGTTTAAACTCTAAAGAACATAAACTATGGCTTACTTGTTCAATATAATCGCTTTCCCCATGTGTCCAGTCATACATAGGGTAGATACACCAATCATCTCCCGTGCGGTGGTGCGATGCATGTAAAATACGATACATCAATGGGTCTCGCATTAACATATTAGGGTCTTCCATATCGATTTTGGCTCTTAAAACGTGCGTGCCTTCTGCAAATTCGCCCGCTTTCATACGTTCAAAAAGATCAAGGTTTTCCGCTATAGAACGATCCCGATAAGGACTATTAGTACCTTCTTGAGTAGGTGTTCCTTTTTGCTGAGCCATTTCCTCACTGGATTGGCTATCTACATACGCTTTACCGTCTTTTATAAGCTGAACCGCCCAATCATATAACTGCTGAAAGTAATCACTGGAAAAACAAACTTTATCCCATTGGTAACCTAGCCATGCCACATCTCTTTTAATTGCATCAACATACTCTTGTTCTTCTTTGGTAGGGTTGGTGTCATCAAAGCGCAGATTGACAGGAGCATTGTACTTTTCACCAAGACCAAAACTTATACAGATTGCCTTACAATGCCCAATGTGTAAGTAGCCATTGGGTTCTGGAGGAAATCTAAAACGAAGTTGATCTTGGGTGTATCCATTTTGCAGATCATCGGCCACGATTTGTTCTAAAAAATTCAATGCTTTGTATGGGTCGTTCATAACTTGATGATGGAAGTGCAAATTTACTAAAAGCCAATACGAAAGATAGGGGTATACAACCCCTTTTTAATGTACTTTTGAAAATATCTGAGTGTTCATTAGTAGATAAAATTTCCACCTTCGAGGTAACATAATGAGATGGGAACGATAAAAGTAACAAACATACGAGTTTATGCCTATCACGGCTGCTTAAGGGAGGAATCTCAAATAGGATCTGACTACCGTGTTGATGTCACTGTTGAAGCAGATCTTAGCCAAGCCGCTTTATCTGATAAGCTAGGGGATACGGTAGATTATGTGCTTCTCAATCGCATTGTAAAGGAAGAAATGGCTGTGTCCTCTCACTTGCTCGAAACTGTTTGCGAACGTATTTTATCCCGGTTTATGCAAGAAGAGGCTATGATTACAAAAGCAGCCGTTTCTGTTTCTAAACTCAACCCCCCCATTGGTGGTGATGTTGAAATGGTCACAGTATCTCGGGCCAAATCAAGGTAATATCCTCATTGTCAGTCTATCTTTAAACGGAACAAATTACTGACTACTCGCTGTTTTGCAATACTGGATTATTCTAAAAATAAGTACATTTGCACCCTACCATTTATTTGGTACCGTGGCCGAGTGGCTAGGCAGTGGTCTGCAACACCATCTACAGCGGTTCGAATCCGCTCGGTACCTCAAAAAGCATCTTTGACAAGGTGCTTTTTTTATGTTCTATCTTGTAATTTCTCTATTCCTTTTTGAATATTAACTGTGTCATTGGGTAAAAAGCCTTTGGTGGCCAATGATAAACCACTAACAATTAACAAAACCCCCAATACTCGTTTTAAGTTGAATATGCGTCTTGGGGTTAAATAGCGCTTCAGTTGTTTGGCAAGCAAAATCTTGCCTAGGTCTGTAATGAAATATGCGCCTACAAGAGTAACAAAAAAACCCAGAATCCTATTGCCGTCGTTTTCCAATGATGGACCCACAATAATAGTAACCGCAAGCCAAAAGGCTAAAACTCCTATATTAATAGCATTTAGAAAAAAGCCTTTAGCAACTAACCCTGCATAGCCGTACTTATTAAACTTTACTCGATTAGGGTCTATGGTATTTCTGGAAGGTTTTTTTAAAAGAATAGCTAGGCCATATCCAACCAAAATAACACCTCCTAAAACATAAAGACCTGGAAGATTACTTAAATTTTCTAGGAGTTGATAACTACTTAAATAAGCAATACCAATAAACAAGACATCTCCCAGTATTACTCCAATATCTAATGCAATAGCAGCACGGACGCCCTTTACCACTGCAGTTTCAATTAACACAAAAAAGGCGGGGCCTATTAAAAAGGCTAGAAAAAACCCTAGAGGTATAGCTGTAGTTAAGTCTTGAAACATTTGTGTGGTATTGACTTTGCTTTTAAGCAATATATCAAAATCAATACCACACAAATGTAATTAACAAGGGTTTAATACACTTTAATGTTTCCTCCAAAAACTGTATTCTTGTTTACCTCTGTTGGGTTTCCATAAACATATACCTCTCCTCCTGCACGCACTTTAGCTGAGACTTTTTTAGTTGTATGTACAGAAACTTCGCCGCCTGCTTGCACAAAAACCTCAGTGCGTTCGGTTTCTAGAGCCCGCCCCTTATAAATACCTCCAGTATTTACCTTTACATCTTGGCTTTGAGCTTTCCCTGTAGTCTCTATTATACCTCCTGTGACTACGCGTATGTCAATGTGGTCAACCTCAAAACCCCCACTAATTTTGGCTCCCTCCTGAGTACGAAGCTCAATTTCATCTTGTTTAATAAGTTGTTGAAGGGTTATTCGAGAACCCTCATTGCCATCAATAACGTCCAGAGATTTATAATACACTTTTACGAAAACATCTTCTCCTTTAAAGCGTTTATTAATTTCCATACGTATTTTCAACTTGCCATCTTTATTAATAACACGCACTTTATCTGCATTACGCCCAGAAACTTCCACTTTTTGTTCATCTCCTTTGATTAACTCAGTTTCTATAAGATCAAAGACTTTGATGATATTAAAATCTCCTACTTCTTTGATTATTGGTTGTTGAGCTTTCCCTAAGTGTATACTCAATAAAAAAATAGTCGTTATCGCAATAGTTTTCATGTGTTTAATTTAAGATTTCTTCTTTAGTGACCTGTATTAATTATTATTGTTACAGTAAATCTCATTATAGATCAATTTCTGCTTTGTCTCCTATAAAATAGAAGTCCAAATGTCGTTTGACCAGATCAGCTTGTTTTACTTTAACATAAACCTCATCGCCTAAAGTGATGGTATGTTTAGAGGTTCGACCTACAATGGCATAATTTTCCTGATCAAATTCATAATGATCATTTTCCATTTCGCGTAAGCGAACCATTCCTTCACATTTATTAGCAATAATTTCTACATAAATTCCCCATTCAGTAACCCCGCTTACCACCCCTAAAAATGTCTCATTTTTATGATCTTGCATAAAACGTATTTGCATGTATTTAATACTATCACGCTCTGCATTGGTGGCGAGTTGCTCCATACTGCTGGAGTGTTTGCATTTTATTTCATAAACTTCTTCATTTGCAGATTTTCCGCCTTCAAGATAGTGCTGTAATAAACGATGTGCCATTACGTCTGGATAGCGACGAATAGGTGAAGTAAAGTGCGAATAATAGTTAAAAGCCAGACCATAATGACCAATATTTTCTGTGGTATACACTGCTTTAGCCATAGATCTAATAGCAAGCGTGTCCACCAAATTTTGTTCTTTACTACCTTGGACTTCTTTTAACAATGTGTTGAGTGAAGCTGTTGTACTCTTGCGATCTTTAAAATTAAGTTTGTACCCAAACTTACCAACCACTGTTTGCAATGCCGCCAATTTTTCATCATCTGGTTCATCATGAACTCTATAGACAAAGGTGTGTTTAGGGTTGCGTTTTCCTATAAATTCTGAAACCTTTTTATTAGCCAAAAGCATAAACTCTTCTATGAGTTTGTTAGCAGATTTTGAAGTTTTGAAGAATACTCCGGTAGGATTTGCTTCTTCATCTAGAGTAAATTTTACCTCAACCTTATCAAAAGAAATGGCACCGTTTTTCATACGTTGGGTTCGCATGATTTTAGCCAATCTGTTTAGTTCAACTATTGCTTCGGCTAGTTCATTAGGAATATCATAAGTTTTCTCCGTCAAGGAGACTTCTGTAGGAATGGTATTCTGTAGACTGGTGGAACTACTATTAGTATCAATTATTACTTGTGCTTCATCATAAGTAAAACGCGCATCACTATAGGTGACAGTTCGTCCAAACCACTGACTTTTAATTTTTGCGGAGCTAGGATCTAATTCAAAAACAGCTGAGAAAGTGTATTTTTCTTCAAGTGGCCTTAGCGAACACGCATTATTACTGAGTATCTCTGGCAGCATAGGAATCACACGATCCACTAAATATATAGAGGTAGCTCTTTCATATGCTTCGTCATCAAGAATGGTTCCTGGTTGGACATAATGACTCACATCTGCAATATGAATACCTATTTCATAATTACCATTTTCTAGTTTTTGAAAACTCAGGGCATCATCAAAATCCTTGGCATCTTTAGGATCAATAGTAAAGGTCAATACCTCACGCATATCTCTGCGTTGTGCTATTTCTTCTTTAGTAATTCTCGTATCAATATCATTTGCAAAAGCTTCTACTTCTTTTGGAAATTCATGAGGTAATCCTGATTGCGCAAGAATGGCATGAATTTCAGTTTGATGCTCTCCAGGTTTTCCTAATACCTGAGTGACTTTTCCAATGGGACTATCTGCTTTTTCGGGCCAGTCTTCAATTTTAACTATAACCTTATCACCATGTTTTGCCTTTCCTATTTTTTTAAGTGGCACAAAAACATCAGTATACATTTTATTACCTTCTGAAGTATGTACAAAGGCAAACTTTTTTTGCACTTCTATTATCCCTAAAAAGCTTTCTGCTTTTCTTTTGAGGATTCTCGCAACTTCTCCTTCGTTACGTTTGCTTCGGCGTTGTTTGTAAACATATACTTCTACTTCATCACCATCTAGGGCCTTATTGAGGTTATGTGGTGGTACATATATATCTTGCTCCATACCATCAACAATCACATAACCACCTCCTTTTCCGGAAATATCAAGAATACCTATATGATAGTTTCTATTTGGTGTTAATTGATAGCGACCACGTTCTACTTCAATGATCTGCTGCTTAGCCTGTAGTTGTTTAAGTTTTTTAATTACCTGATTACGACTACTGGCATCATCTACACCTAAAATGGAGCATAACTGTTTGTAATTAAAAATTTTATGGTGTTCAGCTTTTAGGATTTTAACTAGCCGTTCAGTAAGGTTATTGATTTTTGGGGAAGAACGACGTCTTTTTTTTCTTGCCATTGGTTTAAGTAAGCTCCCTCAAAATTAGGGCTATTCTTTGAATTTGTTTTATTATTTCATTTTCTGTATCAAAAGCCTATATGCATTATTAAATTTTGTTCAACCTTATGGTAAAAACTGTATAGATATAAACTAAAAGTGTCAACAAATAATTTAATTTTCTTAAATATTTCTTAAAAAAAATGTAATGTTCTACTAACCATTCCGTCTTAAGAACACCCATTACACTATTTTGATTAAAAAACTTCCAAAAACAACATTGCTTTTTGTACTTATTTTCCTTGTTGGCTTGTTAAGTTTTGTTTTCTACATAAATAATAGCTTTAGAACGACTGATTCCCCACTTGCCATACCTCAATCTGAGCAAAACGAAACCGTAAGAGGATAAACTTTTCTCCTGTCCAAACTTCTTATCAACAATTACTATTATTAATATAATTTCTTTTTTAAAATTAAAACAAAATATGATGGTTATTATATACTGTGAATAGCGGTATAAGTTTTAGGAGTAAATTTTTGATTTATGAGTTATTGACAGTTATTCACATGTTATTGATAAATTTTCAATAATTTAAATTACTGTTTTGTAATTAAATAATAGTTTCTATTGACATTTGTGGATAACACGTTTGAACACATAAAATAAGATAACTCATGATCGAATCTTATTAAAATTTAAAAATTTTTGTTGCGATAATTGGCGTATAAATTTGGATTAAAAAATTTGCAAGACCCAGGGATAAATACAATTGTAAAATTTCATAAAAATTCCAATTTTGGTTATCACTTTTACTTAGAAGTTATTCACAATAATTATACACCTGTTATAAACTATGATAATACTAATAGATGAACTGTTTATTACTTGTTAAGTGTTTTATTTAAACGGTATCCATCCAGTTTTCTAATTTTATAACTTTGTAGGAGGCAAAACTTCAATCGATGAAAATAGCTATTGGAAATGATCACGCAGGACCCGATTATAAAAATACGATAGTGGCATATTTGGAAGCAGCTGGACACGAAGTCATTAACTATGGCACAGATAGTATTGATAGTGTTGACTATCCAGATTTTGGTCATAAAGTTGCAACTGCTGTAGACAATGGATCTGTAGCTATGGGGGTGATTATTTGTGGTAGCGGTAATGGTATAGCTATGAGCGCCAACAAACACCAAAATGTACGTGCTGCGCTTTGCTGGATGAAAGAAATTGCAATCCTAGCACGAGAACATAATAACGCTAATATTATTAGTATTCCTGCACGTTATACCTCACAACAACAAGCTCTAGGCATGGTAGAAGCTTTTTTGACAACCGATTTTGAAGGTGGTCGTCATCAAAGACGGGTAGATAAAATCAGTTGTTAATTGTTTTAGGCTTTCGCGAAAATGGAAACAATAGCTCCACTTGTTTTTCAAGTAAAAACTTATTCTGACCTATCACGAGACGAACTATATAATGTGCTTCAACTGCGCTCTGAAGTATTTGTAGTTGAGCAGGATTGTGTGTATCAAGATATTGACGGAAAAGATAAACTAGCACTTCATGTTTTGGGTTTTCAAAAAAATGAATTGGTTGCTTACACCCGAATATTTCCTCCAAACATCTATTTTCAAGCAGCGAGTATAGGTAGAGTAGTTGTTAAACAAAAAGAACGTCATCAAAGGATAGGTAGTGCTATCATGAAAGCTTCAATTGAAGCCCTTTATAACAACCATGGTAAACAAGACATTAAAATTTCGGCACAAACCTATTTGATCAACTTTTATAATACATTAGGATTTGAGCAAAAAGGAGAATCCTATTTGGAAGACGGGATTCCACATATAGCGATGGTTTTGTCAGGTTGAGCGTAGTCGAAACCTATGCGATGATGTATAATCGTTATTGTAGAAATAGTTCTCGGCTAAGCTTGAACAGACAATTTACTCAATCACCAACTTTTGAGAGGCTCTTCCGGCAGCAGTGATCACCTCCACAAAGTAGAGTCCGGAACTGAGATTGGAAGTATTAACTATGCCTTGATCAATAGTATCAACCAGTTGCCCAATATTGTTATAGATATTAACTGTTTCCAGAACCATACTTTGCGGTAATTGAATGTTTAAAACATCAGCAGCGGGATTAGGAAAGAGTTCAAATTGAAGTTGGGTGATTTCTTCTAGGGAAAGGATGGTGTCTAGATCGAAGATACGCACGTGTCCAGAATTGGTGCCGTTACCGTCATTTAGTATACCGCCTATAGCGAGAATACTTCCTGAATTAGACAAGGCAAGACCAACACCAGATCGATCTCCTTCCTGTTCTCCAGCAATATCTTCACCTATTTGGACCCAGGCACCATTTACATTTTGGAGTATCCGGACATGACCACTGCTTTCACCATTATCATCATTATCTATAGAACCTATGGCAAGAATATTTCCGCTTGAATTGAGCACTACTTCAAATCCAGATTGATCCCCTTGAGCCTCTCCATCAATATCCTGTCCAATTTG
>CAZDFA010000034.1:19422-20958 GCA_964504555.1 uncultured Flavobacteriaceae bacterium
TCTCCATCAATATCCTGTCCAATTTGTACCCAATTACCTTCTACATTTTCGAACACTCTAACATGCCCACTATTTTCACCATTATCATCATTCTGGCTCGCTCCTATAGCAACAATATTTCCAGCGGCATTTAGGTTTAAAAAACTTCCTGAACTATCGTCTTGAACTGCACCATCAATATCTTGCCCGATTTGAGTCCACGCCCCATTTACATTTTCGAACACTCTAACATGTCCACTATCAGGTGCAGCACCATCATTATTAGGACCTCCTATAGCTAGAATTGAACCATCAGATGACAAGCTTAAGCCCAAACCCGAGCCATCACCTGGAGCTTCACCATTAATATCCTGCCCAATTTGAACTTGGGCTGTCATTTTAAAAAAAAGACAAAGTAAGATTGCAAGAATTACATTTTTTATAACAACTAATTTTGAATTAGTTATATATAAAGTTACGAAAAATAAATAATCAGGGTAATTAAAAATTATAAGTAAGAAGCTGCTAATAAGAAGGATCAAACATATAATTGGTAATAGCATCCTTAATATTTTCAGGTTGCTTATTTCGCGCTAGGCCTAGTTCATAAATTTTTTGAGCGACTGCTACCGCAATTTCAAGCGAGATAGTTCTGATGTTCGATAACTTGGGGTATAGCGCCCCTTTTTTGATATCGTTTTCTGTAACTAACTGCGCAAGAGTTTGAGCAGCTACCAAAAAGAGTTCATCAGGTATGGTTTTGGCTTGAGCAATAATTGCTCCTAAACCAATACCAGGGAAGACGTAGGCGTTATTGCCTTGTCCGGGGTGATATTCTTTGTCTTGATAAACAAAATTTTCAAAGGGACTACCACTGGCAAACACTGCTTTTCCTTTACTCCAGATATACGCTTGTTCTGCGGTGCACTCTGCTTTTGAAGTAGGATTAGACAATGCAAAAATCACAGGATGTTCATTGATTGCACTCATATGCTCAATGACTTCTTGAGTAAAGACCCCAAAGGCACCCGTAGCGCCTATAAGTACGTCAGGTTTAACGGTATCTATAGAATCAATAAAACCAAGTTGTTCATGGTCATGAGCATAGGGTAAATTGTGAGGCATTAGATCATCACGACTGGAAACGACAAGCCCTTGAAGATCAACAAACCATAATCTGCGTTGTGCCTCGGCATCAGCTAAACCTTCACTTTTTAATGCGGCAACCATTAAATCTGCAATTCCCGTAGCCGCAGATCCAGCACCCAAGAACATAATTTTTAAATCTTTAAAGGCCTTGTTGGTGATTCGCGTTGACGCGTAGACACCACCCAAAGCAACTGCTGCAGTACCCTGAATGTCATCATTAAAACATAGCACTTTATCCTTATAGGTGTTCAAAAGCCCATAGGCATTGGGCGTTAGAAAATCTTCAAATTGTATTAGAGCTTTAGGATATTTTATTTGGATTGCTTGGACGAATTCATCTACCAACTCCAAATAGGCATCACCTTCCAGGCGATTATGTGGATATCCCAAATACAATGGATCTTCAAG